>JAGHYP010000205.1 GCA_017743585.1 Chloroflexota bacterium | reverse complement strand
GCGCAACGGCGTCAGCGCCGTATCGAAATCGCCCAGACGCGCCTCGATAAGGTAGAGACCGGTGCTGGTCAGCTTGAGCGCAAGGCGCGCCATGAAGTCCACATTCTTGCCCGCCTCAGGTCGCAGACGCATCGGCGCGCTCAACGGCAAGCCGTCAGGCTGCTCCGCGTGAAAAATGCGAAAGCCGATCTCGTATTCCTCAGGCGGCGCCATGATGTTGGCACATAGCACGACGTTGAGCAGCAGCGGCAAATCGCGCGTTGCCACGTGGCTCAGCGGCGCTAGCTGCCAACCGCCAGTCGTGACATCCACCTCGACGTGTGAACAGACCAAGAGCGAGAAAATCTTCGGGCGCAACGTGAAACTCATGCGCAGCCTCCTGAAGTCCCCAACAGGCGATCTAAGGTTTCCGCGTGAAGTTGCCGCTTGAAGTGCGCAGCGAAGATCGACGCGAGCTGCTGGGCAGCTGTGAGCAGGTCAGGCGGCTGCGCAACCAGATCGGCGAGGCGCGTCACCCCTTTATCGCGAATGCCACACGGCACAATGCCGTCAAAGTAGCGCAGATCGGTCGTGATGTTGAGCGCGAAGCCGTGCTGCGTGATGCGTTTGCTCGTCACGCGCACGCCAAGCGCCGCGATCTTGTGCGGCGCGCCGTCTCTCCGTACCCAGACGCCGCTTAAGCCGTCAATTCGCTCGCCTTGCACGCCGTAGCACGCCAGAAAATCTATGATGACCTGCTCTAGCGTGCGCAGGTAAGCGATCACATCGGCGTGCAAGCCATCTGCGCCGCCCGGCAGACGCAGGATCGGATAACCGACCAGCTGGCCGTCGCCGTGATAGGTGATATCGCCGCCGCGGTCAACGTGATGCAGCGCGATGCCCCGCTCAGCCAGCTGCGCAGGCGTCAGGAGCAGATGCTCGAGCTTGCCTGCCGAGCCGAGCGTGTAGGTATGCGGATGCTCTAGCAATAACAAAGTGTCCGGCACGGCGTCGGCGGCGCGCGCGGCAGCCAAGCGCTTCTGCAGCGACCACGCCTCAGCGTAGAGCAATTTGCCCGCGTAAATCACGGCACACGGCGCGTCGCTCATGCCCGCGCGTTCACCTTTAGGCTGACCGCCGGCGCAGGCGGCTCGAGCAGCTCGCGCAGGAACTCAACGCAACGCCGCCAAGCATCAGCGGCGTAGTACGGATGATAGCGCGGCGATGCCTCATCTTTGAAGTCGTTCGCCACGTTCGGATAGACGATCATCTGCCAGCGCGCCTTGCTCCGCGCCAGTTCTTCCCACAGCTTGTTGAGCGTGACGGGCGGCACTTCAGGGTCGTCATCGCCGTAGAGGGCGAGAATAGCGGTCTGATCGTTATGCAGCTCGCTGAGGACAGGCTGCGGATTGCCGCCGAAGATCGCGGCGGCTTTCAGATCGAGCTGGGTGAGCGCTATGCGGAAGGCGATCTCGCCGCCGCTTGACCAACCGACCACGCCAAGCTTGCCGTTGAGCCGATTGTGCGTGCGCAGCACTTGCAACGCCGCCAGCACGGGCGACTCACCACCTCTGCGCAGCGCGGCGCGGCATGCTTGCACATCGTCCGTGCTGGAGGGCGCGCTGAATAGCTCAGGCGCGATCACATAATAGCCCAGCTCAGCGAAGCGACGCACGCGCATTCGGATTTGATTGTTCAAGCCGCGCTCGCCGTGAATCAGCACCAGCCCCGGAAACGTGCCGCCAATTTGTGGATGCGCCCAGAAGGCAGGTAGGCTGCGCTCGCCGTCCATAATTTGGATATAGCCGCTGTTGATGCGATGCTGCACAAAATGCGCCACATACAGCCCTTCACGGATTGCTTGTTCGTCCATTTCCGCATTCCTTCTGGCTAGCCGAGATGCGCGGCGCGGCTGCGCTGAGGTTGGCCCGCAGCTGCGCTGTAGAGGTGTTCTGTCGCGCTCCCTTGCAAGGGCCGGGCGGCTTCAGCCCAAAGGCATCGAAGACGAGCCGAGCAAGCGCTTGGGTATCTAGGCGCTACTCCAATGAGCGCTTGGTCAACCATTTCAACAAATTCACGATCTCTTGGTTGATGGCGCGTCGGCGTGCGCGCGTGGCGCCCATCATCACCAGACTTTGAAATTGACCTTGAGCGCCGTAGTAGGTCAATCTGAGGTGCGGATCGAGCGCGCGTTGTGCCTTGACTGTGATCAGGTTGCTGAGCGGAATGCTGATGACAGGCTCAGTGGGCGGCACGAGGAGCATCTCGCGCGGATTGATCAGCACTTCGCCGAGCGCGCCGCCGCGCATACCGTTCCACCAGTGGTAGCGCGCTGCCCAGACCACGGGCAACGCGCGCACGCTCAGCTCGACAGTCGGCGGGCGGCCGCTGAAAGCAGCTTGCCCGCGCTGAGGGGCGCTCTCAGCGCGCTCGAAGGGGCGCAGCAGCGGCTTGGGCCTAGCAAGGCGCTCAGTCCTATCGGGATCGAGGCGCGCCGGCGAGCCGATGGCGCGCAATAGCTCGCGGAAGCCGACTTCATAGTCGGTTGTGAAGTCTATGCGCTGGCGGCGCGAGAGGCGGAATGGCACTTCGGTCGGCGCGATCAGCAGCGGCAAGACGGGCTTATTTTTCTCAATGAAATAGCTCCACTCATCTGCCACATTCTGGGAGTTAACCGAGTTAGGTGAGAGCAAAACGAGCATCAAGTCGCTTGAATCAAGCCCCTTCTGCACCTCGTTATCCCAGTTAGCGCCTTTAGGGATGCTCCGCACGTCCATCCACAGCGTCAGATCGTACTCGGAGAGGTCTTCAGCCAGCCGCAAAGCAAAGGCGCTATCTGCGCGGGCGTAACTGATAAAAACTTGCATAGCTGCTTGTCAAACCTTGCGCGGGCTATTTGCGCAAGCGATTGTAACCATATGCTGCAGGCTGCACAAGCGAGCAGAGTTGGCTCTTGCCAAGCGCTGCGCAATGCTTTATAATTGGGGATACAGCTAGGGTCGTTAGCTCAGTTGGCTAGAGCGCGTCGTTGACATCGACGAGGTCAGAAGTTCGAGTCTTCTACGACCCACAGCTCATCGGGCGCGCACAGCGCCCTGTTTTTTGCCCCGCGCCGCTTGTAAGCTATAATCGCCGCAAATTGCCGTCGAGAATTGGAGATAGTTCAAGCGGCCATGAGCGCAGAAATCCGTGACGTAGTGCGCACATTTATCCTGAACAACATCTTGCGCCGCCCGGACTACAAGCTGGGCGATGATGACTCGCTGATCAGAGGCGGACTGATAGATTCGTTCTCGCTGGTGGAAGTTCAGTTGTTCATCGAAGAGACCTACGGCTTCCGCCCCGCCGACGTAGATATGACAGCCGAAAAGATGGATACCGTGCGGATGATCGCCGATTATGTCGCAGCACACCGCTAGATTTGTCCTGCCCGAGACGCGCAGAGCATATCAGAGCCTGCTGGAACGCGCTGCGCAACATTATCGCGAGCGCCCTGAGGCGAACGCCGTGATCTTCGTGCCTGCGGGTAACGCGCCGCATAGGCCGATCACGTACCGCGCATTCTTCGAGAACGCGGCGCGCTACGCCGAGACGCTGCGCGGCATCGGTATTGGGCGGCACGATCTCGCCATTTTGGTCATGGATCACTCTGAGGCGCTGCTCTACGCCTTCTGGGGCGCGCTGATGCTCGGCGCAATACCTTCGATCTTTCCGTTTCTCTCGGATAGGCTCGATCCTGCGCTCTACTTTGAGCGCGTGCGCTTGCTGATCAGCCACTCTGGCGCCAAAGTCGTGATCGCCTCAGCGCAATATGCTGATTCGCTCGCCGCGCTCAACAGCGGCGTGCCGATCGTGAGCGAGGCGGCGTTGCGTCCAAGCGAAGGCGTGCCGCAATTCAATTTTGAGGTGCGCGGCGAGGATATTGCCTTCCTGCAGCACAGCAGCGGCACCACAGGCTTGCAGAAAGGCGTGGCGCTCTCGCACGGCGCAGTGCTGAACCAGATCGCCAGCTACAGCGCTGCCATCCGGCTGAACCCAGCGGATTGCATCGTTTCGTGGCTGCCGCTCTACCACGACATGGGGCTGATCGCCGCCTTTGTGTTGCCTTTGGTGCAAGGCATTCCGCTGGTGCTGATCTCGCCGCATCACTGGGTGCGCGATCCGAAGGTGATGCTGCACGCCATCAGCCAGTATCGCGGCACGTTGTGCTGGATGCCGAACTTCGCTTACAACTTCTTGGCGCAGCGCGTGCGCGATGACGCGCTAGAGGGCGTCAGTTTGGCGAGCATGCGCGCTTTCATCAATTGCTCCGAGCCGATGCGCGCTGAGAGTCATCGTCAGTTTGCGGCGCGCTATGCAGCCTACGGCGTGCGCCCTGAGATGCTGGCGACCTGCTATGCAATGGCGGAAAACACCTTTGCCGTGACGCAAGGCGGCATTGATAGCCTGCCAAATATTGATCTGATCAGCCGCGAAGCGCTCAGCACTCAGCACATTGCGCGCCCAGCCGTTGCTGGCGAGCTCACTGTTGAGATGCTCTCGTGCGGCGTGCCGATTCCGAACTGCGAGGTGCAAATCGTGGATGAGGCGCGTCAGCCGTTGCCTGAGCGGCACGTTGGCGAGGTGGCTGTGCGCAGCGATAGCATGTTGAGCGGCTACTATCGCCGCCCTGACCTGACCGAGCAGGCGCTCTTCAACGGCTGGTACTTGACGGGCGATTACGGCTACATCGCGAATGGCGAGCTGTACATCACAGGGCGCAAAAAAGACTTGATCATCGTCGGCGGCAAGAACATCTATCCGCAAGACCTTGAGGCGATCGCAGACAAAGTCAAAGGCGTCAAGCCGGGTCGGACGGTCGCCTTCGGCGTTGAAGATGAGCAGCTCGGCACGGAGTCCGTCGTCATGGTCTGCGAAGTGGAGACAGATGACGAGGACGAGCGCTTCGAGATCGCGCGTCAGGTGCGCATGCGCGTGGCGCAGGAGGCTGATGTCACCCTGAGCGATGTGTACATTGTAGACCCTAAGTGGCTGCACAAGACCAGCAGCGGCAAGATCGCGCGCAACGTCAACCGTGAGAAATACCTGCGCGAGCGCAACGGCCGGCCTTGAAACGCGAAGGCAGAATATAAAAAGCAGCAAGCTCACTGCGCAGCGA
>JAGHYP010000204.1 GCA_017743585.1 Chloroflexota bacterium | reverse complement strand
CAATACAATCTCGATCAATCTTGAACAGGTGTGCAGGAGACTTGGTCGTTAGGGACGCCCCGCTCGCGCTGGCTTTTGAGGGTGAAGTAGCAATCAACCACGGCTTTGGCGACGGGGAGGGCGTTGGCAGAGCCCTCGCCGGCGTTATAGACGAAGACAATGACGCCGATCTCGGGCTTCTCGAAGGGCGCATAGCCGAAGAACCAAGCGTGAGCGGGCCACTGGCCCGGCTTGCACAACTGACGGGCGGCGGCGATGTCGTCGCAATACTCGGCGGTGCCGGTCTTGCCGGCGGTCTGCACGTAGCTGAGGTTGAAGCGGCGCGCAGTGCCGAGCGGGCTGAGGACAGCTTGGCGCATGCCCTCTTGGATCACGGCGATGTGGGAGGCGCTGACGAAAGGCGGCTGGTAATTGCGGTAGAGCGCGTCGTTGATGAAGAGCGGGTTGCACACGCCGCCGAAGCGGTAGCCATACGGAATGTGTACAGTGTAAGTGACCTCGCCGCGCCCTTCGAGGGTCACTGTGCGGCGGTAGTTTCGCTTGAACTCCTCAGTGCACTCGGGCAAGGTGGGGTCGTAGAAGTCGGGGTTGTTGGGGTCTTTGTAGGGGCTGCGCGGCTCACAGATGCAGGCGAGGCTGCGCTTGCCCTGCAGGAGCATATCCTCGCGCAGGTTGAAGACGGCGACCTCGCCCGGCTTTGGCGGCAAGAGGGTGCGCGCGATCTTGGGCTGAAAAGGCATGATGACGTTGCCATCAGGGTCAAGGAAGCTGTGCAAGAGAGTGGGCTGGTACAAAGTGCCGCCGTTGGCGAGGGCAGCGCTGGCAGCTAGCAACTGTAAGGGCGTGACGGTCACGTAGCCCTGGCCGAAGGCGGCGTTGTAAGTATCGCCAGTGGACCAGCTCTCGCCGTAATTGCGGCGCTTCCAAGTGCGATCGGGCATCCTGCCGCCGTTCTCGGCGGGCAGTTCGATGCCGGTCCGCACGCCGATGTTGAAAGCAGTGGCGTAGCGGTTCAGGTTCTCGATGCCGAGGCCGCCGGGCTTCAAGACGCTGGAGACACTCGGATCGGGATTGCCGCCGCCAACTTGATAGAAATACACATCGCAGCTCCAAGCGATGCCCTCTACCATGTTCACCCACTTGTGGCCGCCGACCTCAATCGGCAGCCAGCAGACGAAGCGCTGGCGCTGACCGATATCGTTGGTGGCGTAAGTGTTCTCAACGAACAGCTCGCCGGCATCGTAGAGCTTGTAATCCCAAGGCACCACTTTCTCTTCCAAGACGCCCGCGGCGGTGATCAGCTTCCAGACCGAGCCGGGCGGGTAGAGGGATTGAATGGCGTGATTGACGAGCGGGGTCTGCGGCTCGCGGATCAGGCGCAGGTAATACTCGGCGTCAATGCTGCGGGCGAAGCGGGTGTTATCGTAAGTGGGCAGGCTGACGAGCGCTAAGATCTCGCCTGTGCGCACATCCATGGCGATCACCACGCCTGAGATCGTCACCTGAGCTTGCCTGGCGGCGTTGATCATGTTGATGCGATCTTGCAACGCCTGCTCGGCGGCGCGCTGCAGGGCGAGGTCAATCGTCAGGCGGATGCTCTTGCCGGGGATCGGCTCGCGCCTGCTGACGACTTGCACAGGCAAGCCGGCCACATCCACCATGCGCGTCTCCAGGCCGCGCACGCCCGCGAGGTCGCGCTCGAAGTAGGCCTCAACGCCGGCGTAGCCAACGCGCTCAAAAGCGGGGTTGTAGCCCTGCTCGCGCAATTGGCGCGCCTCTTCCTCGCCAATCGGGCCGAGATAGCCGATGATCTGAGCGGTCAGGCTGCCGCTAGGATACTGACGGGCAGAGACCACCTCAACGCTGACGCCGGGCAGGTTCTGCAGGTCTTCGAGGATGGTCTGCGCGACGGCTTGCGGCACGTCTGAGGCGACGACGACCGGGCGGTAGGGCGCGATGCCTTGGCCCTCAAGGATTTGCTCTTGCAAGCTGCGCACGAAGGGCTTGCCTGCGGCCTCGGCGGCGGCGCGCGTGGGCGGCACGTCGATCAGGGCAGAGAGGCGGTTGAGCATCCGCAGGAAGGCTTCTTCGTCATCAGGGACGTAAGCCGGCGTGACCGAGACGTTGAAGGCGGGCGCGTTCAGGGCTAAAGGCACGCCGTAGCGGTCGTAAATCATGCCGCGCGTGGCGGGCAGCGGCACGCTCTGGAAAGCGTTCTCGCGCGCGGCGGCCGCAAAAGCCTCGGCGCGCAAGAATTGGAACTCATAGAGGCGGAGCATCAGCACGATGAAGCTGCACAGCATCAAAGCGTTGAAGAAAACCAATCGTGCGCCTTGAAAAGGCAAGATTTTCTTCCGCATGGTCACCTGCTCACAAGCGCGTGCGCTTCGGATAAAAGGTCGCGTGCAACACTCCCAGCCCGAAGAAGATGAACACCATGCTGAGGGCGTTGAAGAGCGCGTTGGGCGCCGTGATATAGCGCAACGTGTAGCCGATCTCGACAGGGCGGCGGATGATCGCCAGCAGGGCGATCAAGACGGCATGGTAAATCGGAGTGGCGAGCGCAGCCAGCAACGGCGGCGCGATCAGATTGCGGCGCCCGATCTGACCTGCGATCAGGTGGACGAGCATGGCAGCGCTGATCAGGGCGAGCGCCGTGGTGCCAGTCGGCAAGCCGCTCAGCCAATCCTGCAAAATGCCGCCAAAAGCCGCCCAAAGCAAGCCTTCGGATAAGCCCGCCAACAGAGTCCAGCCGATGGCGAGCAGCAAGACGAGATCAGGCCTGCTCTCGCCAAGGCGCAGCTCGGGCACCAACGTGGATTGAGCAATTGCGCCGAGCAGCACAATCGATAAGCTGAAATAGCGCCCCAAGCCACCAACTCAGCGCGAAACAGCAGCGAAGAAGATCGGCGCATGCGCCAATTGTTCATGAAGATTATGCCACATTATGCCACAGAAAAGCGCGTCACGCCATGAAGCGCGCCGCATTTCACAGCTAGGGCAAAGCTAGGGCAAGCTGATCAGCCACAGGGCAAAGTCATCGGCGTTCCAAAAGACGACGTGGCGTCCATCGGGCGAGACATGCCAATCATCGTTGGCGATGCGGAAAGGTCGCGCAGGGTCGGTCAGGATGCGCTGCTCGCCGGTGGTCACGTCATAGCTGGCGAGGAGCATTTGGCCGCCATTTGTGCTCAGGAATGGGTCGGCGTTTGCGCCGTATCGCAGGTGGAGGATCGTCTTGCTATCGCGCCAGCGGTAGCTGCCGAAGAAAGGCAGGAGCACGGGCTGCGCGCCGGGCTGGGTCAACATGCCGTACAATCCGCTGCGGGCGGGGTCGTCTTGGAAGGGGGCGTAGAATAGGATGATGGCGCCGCCAGGCGCGACTTGCAAGCCGCGCAGGTTTTTCACCTCGGCAAGAGGCGTCTTTTGGCGCGTGGCGAGCGACCAGATGGAGAGCTTGAAGGTCTGAGTGCGCCCGATAGGCTCAACGGCGAGCAGGCGCGTCTCATCGAGCCAGTAGACGGCGCCGCCTTGCTGCAAGCCGAGCAGCTCGCGGCGCGCCCCGTCCACATCGGCGATCCAGACTTCGGTCAGCGGCGGGATGCCGCCGGGGATGTTATCGGCGGGATGCCGATGCCAGAGCAGGCGCGTGCTATCGGGCGAGAACTGCGGCCAAGCGCCGCCAGTGGCGATCTCGCGCCATTGTCCTGTGGCGCGATGCACGAGGCGCGTGCGCCCCCTCACTTGGACGATCTCCCACTGTCCGTCTGGCGAGTACAGGCGATGTGGCGCCTCGCCAATCGGCTGAGGCGCGCGCTCTTCCAGCACGCTGACGGCGTAGCGCGCCGCCAAGGCGCCATCAGCGCCATCGTAGTAGTAGACGGCGCTAGAATCAGGCGACCAAAATGGCAGGGCGCAGCAGCCGGGGCGAGTCAAGCGGCGCATGGTCGCGTAGCCCTCGCCGAACGGCGGCGCGTTGAAATTGGGCAGCGTCAGCGGCGGCGGCCCGTCGCGCGCCGGCGGCGGGTAGCTGAGCTGAAACTCGTTCAGCGGGCGCTCGTTGAAGTCCACCTCAGGCTGATCGTAGGCGCTCTGCCAGCGATTGGGATGATACAAATCCTTGACGAAGCCGCCGAAATGATGATAGCCGATGCTGGCGAGCGTTTCCCACTCGGCGTCGATCAACAGGATAGGGTTGTAGGCGATTCGGTAATTGGGGCTGCGAATTTCAAGGTGCAGGTGCGGTCGCGATTGGCAGGTGCGGTCGGGGTCGCCGACGGCGGCGATCACCTCGCCGCGCCGCACTGGCTGGCCGCGCATCAAGCTCGGCCTGGCATTCAGATGTCCGTAGATCGAGACATAGCCGAGATCGCGGTGGAGAAGCGCCAAGTTGTGCGGCTCCAAACCAAAGCTGAAGTTATCAATTTGATCCACAACCCCATCCGCGATAGCGACCACAGGCGTGCCGCACGGCGCCCAAAAATCCAGCCCGAAGTGCAAGTTCTGCCCGCCTGCGTACCAGTAGCGCCCGTAGTTAAAAGCGCCGACCGTGTTGCCGAATTGCTGGCTGAGCAGCCACGTGGTCGGCCCGGGCGGCGTATTGAACGGCAGGCTGAAGGGCTTAGCGCGCTGAGCGCTGAGCGACGCGCACGGCGCGGCAGCGAGCGCTAGGCTGAGCGCGAGCAATGCGACCGAACGCCGTCTCATGCAATCCCCGCTCCCCGTGTGCAGCACCGGCAGCGAGTATAACGCTACACGCTTTCGGGAAAGTAGGCTATGATAGCCGCCGATGAGGAACTACCGCGCTCGCTTACGACGTACCTCACTTGATATCTTGCTCACGCTGCTCAGCGCGCTCATCGCGGCGTGCGCGCCATACCGAGCTGAGCGCGCGCCAACAGAGGCGCCGTATCATACCCAGACTTTGCCCCTCACTCTGCTGCCCGGCACGCCGCTGATCGGTCTGCTAGGCGCCGTGAACGATCCGAGCGCCACGCCGATCTTGGCGGCGCAGCGCTCGCCCTCGCCCGAGCAGCTGTTTGTGCAGATCGGCGCGCCCGCCTTCACGGTCACCTTTGGCGCTGTGGTGGACGGCTTGCCGCAGCCGCCGACTCGCACCCCGAGTCCGTCGCCGCCGGCCGAGTGG
>JAGHYP010000203.1 GCA_017743585.1 Chloroflexota bacterium | reverse complement strand
TGATGATTTGATGCAGCGCCGCCGACATATGCGGCAGCGGCGGCAAATAGTTCAGCACAGGCGCGCCGTAGGTCAGGTGAAAGCCGCTCGCCCAGCGCGGATAGAAGACGCCTCGCCGTATTAGATCGGCAGTTTCCGAAGCGCGCAGTGCGTGTAGCCTCACTGCCGAGTACGGCGGCACGCCGCTGCGCACCAGCAACGGCAGAGCAATTGACGCAGCGAGAACAAGCGCCAGCAACAAGCCCAAGTCGGACAGGCGGCGGCGCGGGCGCATCCAAGCAGGTAGTTCGTCAGGGCTGATGGCAACGGCGCTGCTCACATGCGCTCAGCTCTTTTGGCGCGCGCGCTCGTGTGCGATGGCAGCCTCAATGAAGCCCCTGAACAGGGGATGTGGACGATTGGGACGGCTGCCAAACTCAGGATGAAACTGACAGCCGATCATGAACGGATGGTTGACCAGCTCGACAATCTCGACCAAGCGCCGGTCGGGGCTCAAGCCGCTCAGCCGCATGCCGCCCGCCTCAAAAGCGGCGCGGAACTGATTGTTGAATTCGAAGCGATGGCGGTGGCGCTCCTCAACGCGGCTGACTCCGTACAATCGCGCCGCCAGCGACCCTTCTTCCAAGACGCACGGATAAACGCCTAACCGCATCGTGCCGCCTCGGTCGGCAATGTTCCGCTGATCGGGCAGCAAGTCAATCACGGGATGCTCAGTCGGCGTCTCGAACTCAGTGCTATTGGCATCTTCCATGCCTAGCACGTGCCGCGCGAACTCAATGCACATCACTTGCATCCCAAGGCATAAGCCAAGATATGGCACGTGGCGCTCTCTCGCAAAACGCGCCGCCATGATCTTGCCCTCAATGCCGCGGTAGCCAAAGCCGCCCGGCACCACGATGCCGTCCACTTGCTCAAGCGTTTCCCAGTGCTTCCCCTTCTCCAGATCGCCGCTGTAGATCCATTTAATCTGCACTTCGCGCTCGGCTGCGACCGCGGCGTGACTGAGCGCCTCCTTGACGCTCATGTAAGCGTCGTGCAGCTCCACGTACTTGCCGACGATGGCGACTGTGACTGGCTTGCGCGACTTCTTCATGCTCTCTACCATGCGCCGCCAATCAGCGAGATCGGGATCAAGGGTCCTCAGGCGCAATCGGTTGACGATATATTCGCCCAAACCTGCGTCTTCCAGCAGCAACGGCACCTCGTAGAGCGTCTTGACCGTCGGCAAGGCGATGACCGCTTCGCGATCCACGTCGCAGGACTGCGAGATTTTCTGCAACAACTCTGGCGGCACAGGATAGTCGGCGCGCGCGATGATCACGTTCGGCCGGATGCCCATGCTGCGCAGGTCGCGCACGCTGTGTTGCGTCGGCTTCGTCTTCAGCTCGCCTGTCGCGCCGATGTACGGCAGATAAGTGACGTGGACGTACATCGCGCGCTTGCGTCCGACGTCAATGCGCAATTGGCGGAGCGCTTCAAGGAACGGCTGGCTCTCGATATCGCCAACAGTGCCGCCGACTTCTACGATCAGCACGTCGGCGCGACTCTCTTGCGCCACTTGCAGCACGCGCCGCTTGATCTCATTCGTGATATGCGGAATGACCTGAATCGTGCCGCCTAAGAAGTCGCCGCGCCGCTCGCGCGCGATCACATCTGCGTAAATCTGACCGCTCGTCACGTTGCAGCCGCGCGTCAGCGTCTCATCAATGAAGCGCTCGTAGTGACCGAGATCGAGATCGGTCTCGGCGCCATCTGCCGTCACGAACACCTCACCGTGTTGGTAAGGGCTCATCGTGCCGGGGTCGACGTTCAGGTAAGGATCGAGCTTTTGAATGGTGACGCGCAGGCCTCGCGCCTTGAGAATGCGCCCAATTGCAGCGGCCGTCACGCCCTTGCCGACTGAGCTGACCACGCCGCCTGTGCAGAAGATGTATCGCGTCATGCGCCGAAAAATCCTTCACTCATCACAAAAACCTGATTCCTTGTGCCTGTGCCGCACACAAAGGCACACACGATCTCTTCAAGTTGCATGGCGCTTGCGCTGCCCCAGGGTTGCATGCGTGCGATCGCGCTAGGCCGCTGCGCCTAAGCGAGCGCGCCAAGCGGCTCGCTTATTGCTAGCGCCAGCGTGCGCACAAAAGCAGCGGAGAGGTCTCTCGCCTGTTCTGTACCTCTCCGCCGCGCTGTGACAAAGTATGCGGCGCGCTCAAACTAACTTTTCGAGGTCGCTGGCGGCGCGCTTCATATCCAGAAAGACCAAACCAGTCTTAGCGTTCTCACGCGCCATTGAGGTCAGCACTGCGTCCGTACCCACCGAGATCAGGACAACGTGACCAGCTGTGCCGCGAATGTAGACTTGCTCCAAAGCGCCGCGCCCCAGCTCGGCTGAGATTCGCTCGCCCAGCGAGAGCATGGCGGCTGACATCGCCGAGACGCGATCCTCCTCTACATCGCTCGGCAGCACAGAGGCGATGCTCAAGCCATCCACACTCACCAGCGCTGAGGCTTCGATATCGGAATTGCTGTATTGAAGGTCGCGCAGCCGCTCCACCAGTAATTCGGTACGCGATTTCGCCATAGGTGCCTCTCTAATGCCTAAATGCTCTTCACTTGCTCGGCGCGTGTGCCGAGCGACGCTTTGTCTTCTTCGATGATAGCACAACGGCTGATCTGAGTCAACCAAGCCCCGCCTGACTTGTCTTTGTGATGTGGAACAGTTATGCTTGTGTGAAATTGCGCCGCTGTGGAGAGCGCACATGTCGAACGAACGCATCCTTGTCGTTGACGACTCCGCGCCTACCCGTGAGTTCATCGGGCACACTGTGCTGGCGGCTGAGGGTTACGACGTGCTGACAGCCGCTGACGGCAAGGAAGGGCTCGTGCTTGCCCGTGACTTGCAGCCCGATCTGATCCTGACCGACTACATGATGCCAGAGCTGAACGGCTTAGAAATGGTCGAGGCACTACGCGAGGCGAATGTGAACGTCCCTGTCATCTTGATGACTGCGGAAGGCTCGGAAGCGCTGGCAGTGCGCGCTTTGCGCGCGGGTGTCTCCGACTACCTGATCAAGCCGGTCACGGCTGAGGAGTTGCTCAGCGCAGTGCGCGGCGCGCTGCAACGTCATCGGCAGCGGCAGACCCAAGAGCGCTTGCCTGGCCCTCTGCTCGAGGCCAACCGCCGCCTTGAGAAGCATCTGCGTGAACTCAGCACTCTGGTCAACGTCGGCGCCAGCGTCACCGCAATGCGCGATCTGCAGCAAGTGCTGAACAGCGTGGTGGAAGCAGCGGTCAGCGTCAGCGGCGCCGAAGAGGGCAGCCTGATGCTGATTGACGATCAGACAGGTGAGCTGTACGTGCGCGCCGCCAAAAACTTCGACCAGAAGACAGTCCACACGCTGCGCCTGCCTGTCAGAGATAGCCTAGCCGGTCAGGTCGTCTGCAGCGGCAAGCCTGTGGTCATCGGCGGCAAAGGCGACGAGCAGATCAAGATCAAGACGAAATTCTTGGTCAAGAGCTTGATCTATGTGCCGCTGCGCACGCCATGCCGCGTGATTGGCGTGCTGGGCGTGGACAATCGGCTTGAAGCGCGCACTTTTGAGTTACACGATGTGCAAGTCCTCTCGCTCTTGGCGGATTTTGCAGCGGTCGCCATTCAGAATGCGCGCTTACACGCCGAGATGGTCCGCGAGCGCGATACGCTTGACGCCATCTTGCGCGATACTGATGATTATGTGATTGTGGTGGATACCGAAGATCGTATCTTGTTTTGCAATGCCACAGCGCGCAACGCTTTCGGCATCACGCGCACAGATTTCATCGGCAAGCCGCTCAATCAGGTGATCAGTCACCCTGAAGTGTTGGCGCTCTTCGCCAAAGAAGCGAGCAGCGGGCGCAGCAGGCGCAGCGAGATCGCGCTCAGCGGCGATAAATTCCTGAACGCGCAATTGACCGTCATCCAAAACGTTGGGCGCGCGGCAGTCATGCAAGATATCACGCATCTCAAGCAGCTTGACCGCGCCAAAAGCGACTTTGTGGCAGCGGTTGCCCACGATCTGCGCTCGCCGCTGACAGCCATTCTCGGCTACTCTGAGCTACTGACGCGTGCCGGCCCGCTCAACGAGCAGCAAGCCCGCTTCGTTGAGCAAATCACGTCCAGCGTCCACTCGATCACAGCGCTCATCACTGAATTGCTGGAGCTGAGCCGCATCGAGGCAGGCTTCAACGTTGACCTTGAGCCTGTGGCAATGGAGAGCGTTGTGCGCAAGGCAGTTGAAGGCTTGCAACATGAAAAAATGCAGCGCGAGCATACGCTGACGCTCGATATCGAACCCGACTTGCCGCCGCTGCTCGGCAATCCGCTGCGCCTTCAGCAGATGGTCGCCAATTTGGTTGGCAATGCTATTAAGTACACGCCTAGGCGCGGCGATATTCGCGTCAGCCTATGGCGTGACGGCGAAAACTTAGTCCTCCAAGTCGCCGATAACGGGATCGGCATTCCGGTTGAGGATCAGCCTTACGTTTTCGATAAATTTTTCCGCTCCGAGCGCGCCGCCAGTGAATACGACGGCACGGGGCTAGGACTCTCGATTGTCAAAGGCGTGGTAGACCAACATCAAGGGCGTATTTGGCTTGAGAGCCGCGAGGGAGTTGGCACAACTTTCACAGTCGTGTTGCCAATCTCGCCTGCGAATACTGATCCCGATCCAACACGACCGCGTCGCACAACGGGCAGATTGCTTGCCTCGTGAGGCAAGCGCAACGCGCTCAATCCGAGCCGCCGATTTTGGATAGTCATGGCAGCCGGCAGTAGCCTTGAGGCGAGCGTCACGAGCGGCAGCAGGATGACATGTTGCCTTAGTTGAACAACGGCGACTCCGACGCGGATTCTTACCATGACAATCACCAATGAGGCGCTGGCTGCTGTGCCGGGCATTCGCATCGGGCATGCCGGAGAACGCAAGGCGCTCACGAGCTGCGTGGATCGGCGCGGCAGGGCGCTCGGCACGTGCGAGACAAAGCGGTTGAGTTCTAGCAAATGAGATAGATATTCCCTTGCGCGTTTTCGCTCTTGACAGGTGGGCGAGGTGTGCTAGAGCGCGCGCAGCCGTCATCCCCCTCTCTCTGCTCAACCCTACAAACCCCCTTGACAACTCACCTCGCCCTTTGCTATACTCAAAGTGCACAGCGCAAGGGCAG
>JAGHYP010000202.1 GCA_017743585.1 Chloroflexota bacterium | reverse complement strand
AGAGCGCTTTGCGGACGTTTCTGGGCAGCGCGAGGCGCTCGAGGAGCGCAGGGTCGTCGGGGAGGGTGCCGCCGAAGATCGCCCAGCGTAGCACGAGCGGATCGAGATCGTCGGGCGCGTTTAGGGCGGGCAAAGTTGCGTAAATTGCGGCTAAACGCTCATCAAAAGCCAATCTCGGATGGATCGCTTTCAAGACGCCATGCTCGGCCAGCCAGCGCAAGGCGTGCGCAGGCGCTGCGTCGCTCAAGATCAGATCGAGCTCATGGCGCAGTCGCTCGCCGCTCAGCGCAGCGATATGCGGCAGCGCACGCGGCAGCTGGGCAGCGCTCTCAGGCGCAAGGCGCAAATTCAGCCGCGCGATGAAGCGCGCCGCGCGCAAAATGCGCGTCGGATCGTCCTCGAAGCTATGTGGATGCAACGTGCGCAGCAAGCAACGCCGCAAATCCGAGATGCCGATTCTGAGCGGATCGATCAGCTTGCCGAACGGCTCAGGCGCAAGCTGCAGCGCGAGGGTGTTGATCGAAAAATCGCGGCGGCGCGCGTCTTGGATGAGCGAATCCTTGCCATAGAGCAAGGTGACGGTCGGCAGGGCGGCGGGCGCGGCGTAGCGTTCAAGGCGCGTTGTGGCGAAATCGAAGCTGGGCAGTCCTGAATCGGCAGGCGGGTGCCACGTGGCAGTGCCAAAGCTGGGATGCGCCGTGAACGTGCCGCCATACTGCTCAGCGACGGCGCGCGCGAGCGATATGGCGTCGCCCACTACGACCAGGTCGAGATCAGGTTTGCTCAAAGGCAGCTTCAACAGCCTATCGCGCACAAAGCCGCCAACCGCGTAAAGCGCGACATCGTGTTGCTGCGCGCTGCGGGCTAACAGCTGCAAGGCCGGCAGTATGGCGCTAGGCAAGCTGATGATCACAGCGCATAGTATAGCGCTAGTCAGGTAACAAGACGGGACGAAAACCGATAGAATCAAGCTCGATGGCGGGGATGTTCTGATAGCGGTAGAAAGTGCTGACCAGCGCGCCTTCTGAAGACCACGCGCCGCCGCGCAGCACGCGCGGATTGTTGCCTTCCAGATGCACTGCGTCCGTTCCCCACTCGGTCAAGCACCATTCCCAGACGTTGCCTTGCATATCCAGCACGCCAAACGGGCTGCTGCCTTCTGGATAAGCGTCTACGGCGGTCGGCGCGCCAATGCCTGCCTCGCGCGTGTTGCAGCGTTTGGGGTCGAAGTGATTGCCGTAAGGGTAGCGCCGATTGTCGTCGCCTTGCGCGGCGCGCTGCCATTGCAGCTCGCTGGGCAGGCTGATGCGCTTGCCGGTGCGATGGCTGAGCCAGATGCAGAAGGCGACCGCATCGAACCAGCTGACGCGCGTGCGCGGCAGGCGCTCGCCCGAAGTGACAGTGGGCTTGGGCTGCGGACGCTTGCGCCGCCAAGCTGAGGCGTGCAGCGAATACGTCCACCAACGGATATCGCGATAGCCGTCAGGCGCTTCCAGAAAAACCTGATACTGCGCATTGGTGATCGGCGTCCGCGCGATCTTGAAAGCAGGGACTTGGAAGAGTCCGCCGCCTGAGCCGGTTGGATTGTATTTGTGCGGATCGGTCGCGTCTTCGATCAGCACGTAGCCTGCTGTGACGTCGCACCACGCGAAATCGGGCAGAATGCTGCATACATTCTGCTCCGAGCCGGCAAGCTTGTGGCGCGGACGCAGCAGATGGTTCAGATCAAGCGGATCGTCAATGTATTCGGGATAGTTGCGGCGGAAATCCGCCCAGGCTTTGCGCGCCAGCTCAAGGTTGACTTGGCGCAGGGCAGCGATCTCTTCATAGGCTGCTCGCGCTTCTTGGCGGCGGCGGATTTGGTACAGGCTGCGCTTAGCGTGATCGATCACCACCTGCAGTGAAAAAGATCGCGGCTGATAGCCTTGCGCGGCGAGCGCTTCTAGCATCTCAATGGCCTGCTCATAGGCGCCCTCGCGCATCAGGGCGAGCGCTTCGGCAAAGCGCAAAGTCGCCGCGCGCTGCTCGCTATTGAGCGCCGATCGCGGGCGATCGGCCGAGTTGCGCTCGGCGAGCGCGTGCAGCACGCTGCTGAGCATGGCATCGTACGGCTTATGCACAAAGTCGTGGATGTGCAGCTGTACAGGCGAGATCGCGATCGGCAGGCTCCTCAGGTCGGTCTCGCGCACTAAGATTGGCACGATGATCGGACGCCGATCCAGCGGCAGCCCTGCCGCATGATCCAGCTCAATGCGCGAGCCGCTCTCAGGGCTGATCGACTCAGGGGAGATGGCGAAGATAAAGTGCGTGCACTGCTCAATGCCGGCCTTGATCTCTTCCCAATAAGGCTCACGTCCGCTGAGGCGCCAAACATCAAGCCAGACGTCGTGTTCAGCGCGCACCAAATGCTCTGCCAATTGAAGGATAAAAGGACGATCCTGCGAGCTATAGCTAAGAAAGACACGCGCCATGCCATACGCCTTTATAACGAATTTTTATCCGCTTTCTATTATGCGGCAAAAACGAAATTTTGCGCCTATCGCCAAAAGCCTGCTGAAGCATTTTTGCGAGATGTCTGGAGGCTCTGTGAAGATGAGGCCCGCGTGAGACCGAAATCAAGCGCACGCAAGCTTGTTGCGCGAGCAGAGCTCCGTTCTCGACGTGCTCTCAGCCGCTTGCGCACGGCTTTGTACTGCTTTTCTCATCCATGGCGCGCCCTGATCGCGCGAGTCTAGGGAAGCAACACGCTGTGTGGCTGTTACATCGCTTGAAGCGCTTCGGTTGCGCTCAAAATTGTTGTAGAGCAGCACGCCGCACGCCACAGCCAAGTTCAGCAAATCGCAGCGACTGCGCATTGGCAGGCGCACGAGCGCCGTACACGTTGCCTGCAGCGCCGCCGGCAGACCCTTGCGCTCGCTGCCCATGAGCAGGATGAGCGGCCAGTTGCAATCGGCGCGCCGAGCTGAACCCCTCTGCCACGAAGCGGATACCTTCGGCGAGGCACAGCCCGCTCTCGGCGCGCGCCTTGCGGTTGCGCAGGATACACTTTGATGATGGTCGATGATGGCGTTAGCAGGATTGGTGATGCGCGTCATTGCGTTGCGCGAGGAAGCGCGCCTGATCGCGCAGGGGCGGCTCGGCGCTCGCCAGCGCCTCTGCCAAAAGCGTCGCGGCGCACGGCGCGCTCAGGTTGACCGCGACGTAGAGCATGTAGGCTTGCACTTCAGGGTCGCGCTCGGCGCGGTAAGCCGCCTCGAAGAGCGCCTCAGCGCGCGGATGCCGAATCCAGACCGCCAGCCAAGTCGCGGCGCGCCGCACTTCAGGCTCAGAGTCGTGCAGCGCGTCTGCCAGCGCATCTAAAATAGCGTCACAGTCAGCGCTCTCAGCGATCTGGATGCCCAGATAATTGGTAGCGTTGAAAATGCCACGCAAAATAGCGGCTTTCGCCTCTCCTTGACGTCGCTGTGCCGCTTGTGCCAGTGGCGCAAGCGCTGACTCCGCGAGCAAATCTAGCATGGCGGTCGCTGCGGCGTGGCAGACTTGCGGCGACGGGTCGTCGAGTGCGGCGCGCACCAGATCGAGATGCATAACGCCGCCGCGCTCTGCCCAATGCTCTAAAATCGCGGCGCGCAAACGCGGCGAGCGCACGGCGTTGAACTGCTCAGCCAACAGATCAAGCGCCTCAGGTGCGTCTACTTCGAAGAGCGCGTGTATGGCAGCCATGCGCACTTGTGCGTCTGAGTCGGCGAGCGCCGCTGACCACAGCATTTGCGCGTCCTCCCAATCAAGCGCCGAGAGCTGACGCGCAGCCGCCGCGCGCGCCGCAGGCGTGCATCGGCTCAATACGTCGCTGAGCGCCGCTATTGCCTCTGAGTCGGCGCGTTGTGCTAGGCTCTCAGCGGCGCTGCGCCGCACAGCGCGCTGACCGTAACACAGCGCTGCGCGCAGCACCTCAGTTGAGACGTTCTCAAGATGATACAGGCGTTGCGCGAACTGCGCGTCGCTCAGCTGGCGCGCCCGGTCGGGCGTCTCGGCGAGCAGTGGCGCGTAGCTCTGGCTCATAAGGCAATGTAAATAGTATCAATGCAACGTCGTGACGATAGCATCTTCCAGCAGCAGACGTCCCGTGCGCAGATCGGCGGCTGTCACGCGCAATTGACGCTGTGCATCAAGCCGAAAAGCAGCCTCGACGCAAGGCTCGGCGGCGCGCACAGGTTGCGGCACAGGGATGCACAACGGCGGCGCAAACTCGTTCAGGGCAATAGCGCCGATCTCGCTTGGCTCAAGCGTATAGGTGAGCGCCCCGCCCGCCGCGCTGAGCGTGATCTGTCCTTTTGCCTGAGGATCGAGCATGCCGATCACGCATTCGAGCATTGGCTGATCGTCATAGGCTGCTGCCAAGCGCACAGTGCGCAGCGCGCGCGGGAACGGCGTACCGCTCGGCGCTAGCTCGAGATAGGCGAAGTCGCCCTCAGGCGTCCGATAGCGCAAGCCGTAGCTGTTCAGCAAGTATGGTGGCGATTGCAGCAGGCCTTCGGCGAGCGCGCAGACGCCTGTCTCAAGCGCGGCGTGCGCCCCCCAAGAACGCTCGGTCGCTCGGAAGAGGGGCGACGCAGCGCTCGCCTCGCCTAGATAGATGAACGTCAGGTCAGTTGGGTAGAGCGCCTGGTCGGCGGCGTAAGCGAAGCAATCTTCCAGCGCAGCGGCGAAGGTCTGTGGCGTGCAGCGCTCTGTCATCAGGCTGGCGAACGGCACGCCTTCGCGCAACGCCTGATCGAGCCGCGCGCTGAGCCGCGCCGCTGGCGCCATCTGCGCAAAAGTCACGCTGAAGACGTTTGGCTCAGGCTCGGCTTGTGCGAAAATGGCAGGCGCCTGCGCTGACCACACGCCGCCGCGCAGCGCAGCTGCGTCTAATTCGCTCATGATGTGAAGGCGTGCTTCGGGCAGCGCAAGCGCTGTGAGCGATTCGTGCAGCCAGCGGGCATAGCGCGTGGCGACGTGCGCGCTCTCAAAATGCGGCATGCTCACCAACAAGCGCTCGATCTGGCTGAGCGGAAACGGCAAGGCGCTCAGCAACGCGCTGATGAAAGCGCGACCGACCGTGCGCACGTCCCATGCTGCGCCGTCAAGTTGGCGCGGCGCGGGCTCGGGTTGCGCACAGATTGCCTCTGGAATGCGCTGAAAGCAACGGCGGCG
>JAGHYP010000201.1 GCA_017743585.1 Chloroflexota bacterium | reverse complement strand
CTGCGCCGCCTCGGACGCGGCAGAATTGAACAGATACAGTACTCGCCCGATGGAAAGACACTGGCAGTGGCGAGCAGCATCGGCGTCTGGTTATATGACGCGAAGGATTTCAAGCAGACGCCGCGCTTGATTGGAGAAAATACATACACCAGTTCAGTTGCGTGGTCGCCCGACGGGCGCTTCCTCGCCTCAGGCTCATGGGACAACACAGTCCGCGTCTGGGATGTGGGGGTAGGGAAGCTTTCGCAGACACTTGAGGGACATACAAACCGGGCAAGTTCAGTTGCGTGGTCGCCTGACGGGCGCTTCCTCGCCTCAGGCTCAGCTGACCGCACAGTCCGCGTTCGGGATGCGGCGAGCGGGCGGCTCTTGCGCGCGCTCGAAGGGCATACAGGCGGGGTGTTGTCAGTCGCGTGGTCGCCTGACGGGCGCTTCCTCGCCTCAGGCTCAGCGGACGACACAGTCCGCGTCTGGGATGCGGGGAGCGGGCAGCTCCTGCGCGCGCTCGAAGGGCATAGGGGCAATGTGTGGTCAGTCGCGTGGTCGCCTGACGGACGCTTCATCGCTTCGAGCTCATATGACGGCACTTTTCGCATCTGGGGCGTGCCTGAGTGAGCTGGGGCGGTTGAATTCGCGCCGCACTTCAAGGCACTCTGCCTTTGCGAAATTGCTCACAAAGTGCCATAATCCCAGCAGTTGCACATCTACTCACTCAATTGCCTGCTGATCTCAGAAAGGCCTGAAGCGCATGATCGTCAAGCACGCGCCAACTGCCCTGTGTACCCTTCTGTTGGCGACTCTTGCCGCCTGCGGCACGCCCGCCACGCCCGCCGCGCCCTTCCCGCCAACTCTCGTGCTGCCAACGCGCGTGCCAATTCAGCCGACGGCGGATAGCAGAGTCGCCGTCACCACGCCGCGAGCTGCGCCGACCGTCGTCGCCGCAGTGCCGACGCGCACGCCGACGCGCGCGCGCCCCTCGCCAACGCCGACCATCACGCTCATCCCGCCGACCAGCACGCCCGTGCCGCCGACCGAGACGCCAACGCCTAGCCCGACGCCGCAGCCCGATCCCGCGCGCGGCGCCATCCTATTCGCCAATGGCTTCCCCGGCAGACCTAACGTGCCGACCTGCGCTTCGTGCCACTATGTTGAGCCAGTGGAAGTGAACGATCTGGTCGGGCCGGTCATGTACGGCTTGGCGGATCGCGCCGCGCGCCGCGATCCGAACGAAGTGAGCGCAGTCTCGTACCTGCGCAACTCGATCACGCAGCCGAATAAGTACCTCGTGCCGAACGAAGGCGATAAGGTCTACGCCGTCGGCGGCGTGAGCTTGATGCATCAGACCTACGCGCAAGACTTGACGCCTGAAGAGATCAACGATCTGGTCGCTTACATGCTCACGCTACGCGCGCGTTAAGGGATGCGGCACAATCGGCGCTGTTGAGCCATATGCCGTATAGATGGAGCTGTGCTATACTAGCTTCAAGGCGCGAGCGAGCGATTGGAGGGCGGCATGTCTAACACGTTGCGCGGCGAGTGGCGTACGCCTGCCGTTGAGGATTTCCTCAAGCAGGTCTATTTGATTCAGCAGCAGGTTGATCCCGTGCCGACCATGCTAATCGCGCGCGCGTTGGATATCTCAGCGCCTTCCGCCACGGATATGATCAAGCGGCTCAGCAGCGGCGAGAGCTGCCCGCAGCTGCTGAAGCACGCGCCGTATCGCGGCGTGCGCCTGACCGAAGCAGGCGAGAAGATCGCGCTCGAGATCGTGCGCCATCATCGCCTGTTGGAGCTCTACCTGACGCAAAAGCTCGGCTTCTCGTGGGACGAAGTGCATGAAGAGGCAGATCGCTTGGAGCACCACATCTCCGAGCGGCTGGAAGCGCGGATTGCCGATGTGCTTGGTCACCCCGAGCTCGACCCACACGGCGATCCGATCCCAGCCCCGGATGGCACGGTCGTCCTGCCTGAGCTGGTGCTGCTGGCGGATTTGGCAATCGCGCAGCGCGGCACGGTCAGCCGCATTTTGGATCAATCGCCTGAGGTGCTGCGCTACCTCTCAGAGCTGGGCTTGGTGCCTGGCGTCTTGGTCGTTTTGGCGGATCGCGCGCCGCTGAACGACACGCTCCAAGTGCGCATTGGTAGCCGCGCCGCCGAGCCGCGCACGATCAGCGTGCAGGTGGCGCGCAAGGCGCTGGTGATGCTTGACGACTCTGAGTCGATCTAAATCTAGATGTCGATCTAGCGCCGATCTAGCTCACACGCTGCAGCGATATTGCGTGTAGCGCGCCAGACTCAGGATTTCATCCGCGTCGGGCAGCTCGGCAGCGCTCGACGAATTCTGGCCGGAGCTGCGCGATCGAGCGCAGCAGCGCTGCGCTTGACGGCGAGGCTTGCTGCAAAAAGAGCAGGACTGGTCCTTGCTTGCCGCGGAATTGCTCGCGGCTGTAAAACGCGCCTGCGACGCTCGGCAGGCGGAAATCAGGCGCTAGGCTGCCGTGAGGCAGCGGCTCGCGGAATGCGATGGGCTTATTCCCGTGCGTCATCGGTCACCTCGCTAGAGCTTCAGGCGCGCCAGCTCGTGGTGCCGCCAAAACGTGAGCGCGTGCATCGCAGTCTGCTCAGGGTCTAGCTCAGTTGTATCCAGCACGTCAAGGTTGCCGAGCGCGATCAGTCGCCGCTCTTGGCGGATGTGATGCAAGAAAGCGCTGCGCGTTCTCGGGTCGTGAAAGCGCGCGCCGTGCTGCGCATGCAGGCGACGCAATATCTCATTGAGCTGGCAGCTCAGCACCAGCAGCCAACTGCTCGCCAATAGGCGCTGACGGATATCTTCATCCAGCAACGGCGCGGCGGGCATGGCGATCACGGCGCCGCGTTGCAGGGCGAATTCGGCGCAGAGCGCTTTCAGCACCGCGCGCGCGTGCGCTTCGCCGTAGGTCTGGCGCAGCTCTTCGAGCGAGACTCGCTCGCGCAGCTGAATTTCGAGCTCAAGGTCGAGATATGTTGTGCCAACTGTCTCAGCGATACGACGGATCAGCGCGTATTTGCTGGTGCCATCGTAGCCGCTGATGATCAAGTTGCGGTATGGCTCGAAAGGTTGCCCGCGACTCATCAAGTGCGCCATCCGCTATACCAAGTGTCGAGCAATGGCAACAGCTCGTATAGGTTATGAATGATGGCATCAGGGATGATGCCGCACTCGCTGCGCCTGCCGTTCGGCACAAGGCGCAAGACGGCGCGCATGCCGACCCCTTGCGCGCCCAGGATATCCGTCTCGAGGGTATCGCCAACGAAGACAGCCTCTTCAGGGCTTGCCGCGATGCACTCGAGCGCCGCCTCAAAGATTTTCGGATGTGGCTTCAGATAACCGACGTCCACAGCGGCAAAACGACACTCGCTGAAGTACTCCAACAGACCGCAGGAGCGCAGCTCTTGGTCTCGGAGGCGCATCGGCACTGAGGCGTTGGTCACCAGACCGATTCGAATGCCGTGTTGTCGTAAAATGCTCAGCACGTCTTTCACCTCGGCAAAGGGGCGCACGCCGTCCATCAAATCCCAGCCCAGCGCGCGCATACACGCCTCGCGGTCAATGCACTCCTCAGGCACGCCGACCTCGACAAGCGCCTTGTGCAAGGCTTCGGCGTAGCTCGGCGCGCTCAGGTTTTGCTCGGCAAGTTCCCAGCCTTGCCGCGAGTAGTAACGCACCAGATCGTAGAACTCATTCGGACGCTCAATCGGCTTGACCGTCTGCGCGATGTAAGCGCGCACGTTCTCTAGGTGGCGGCGCTCGTAGGTCAGCCAATCCACACTGCGCAAGCTCCAATCGAGCAGGGTATCATCCATATCGAAGAGAACGGCTTTGAGCATCGGGCGATTTCCGATCCTATCCAGTTGGTGGCGGCGCTATTGTAGCGCAAGACAGGCCGCGCGCTACATATCGCTGCATATGCGCGCCTGTGCTGCTTCGCCTATCCATTCCCTGAAGCCTGCGGCGCTGAGCGAGCACAGCGGCAGGCGAGGAGAGGGTCAGGCGGAGCGATGCACGTCAGCGCGCCTGTTCTTCGGGGCAATCTGTTAACGCAAGCTTAACCTTTCCATCTCTAGCGCTTCGCTAGGCCTTTGCTTATAATGCATAATAGCGCATGTAGAAAGTCCGACATAGAGAGCGTCGGCAATTTTGTGTTGCGGCGCGCCGTGAGCGTCGCGTCAAGGCGCGGAGAGGGGGAGCGTTTTGCAAGGGCGTGTTTTGTTGTTAAACGGCAGCACGTGGGAGCCGTTGGCGGTCATCTCGATTGCGCGCGCCATTAGCTTGATCATGGCGGGCAAGGCAGTGGTGGTTGAAGAGACTGGGCGCGTGCTGCGCACAGTGAACGCTTCGTTCGCCGTTCCGTCTGTGATCGCCTTGCGCCGTTACATCAACGTGCCGCGCCGCAAGGCACACTGGAGCCGCAAAGGCGTGCTGATGCGGGATAACTATACATGCATCTACTGCGGCGTGCGCGTAGGCGATGTGGTGCGCGGCAAAACGCTGACCAAGATGGACTTCACAGTTGACCACATCATACCGCGCTCGCGCAACGGCAAGGATGCTTGGACAAACACTGCGTGCGCTTGCCATAGCTGCAACCGTCGCAAGGGCAACCGCTTGCCGAGCGAAGCAGGGATGCGCCTGCTCTGGGAGCCGAAGACGCCGCGAACGAGCTACTTTGTCATCGCTGTCAGCAGCGGAGCGGATTCTTGGAGACACTACATTGAATTGAGCGCCGCTAACAACCTGCTCGATCAAGACGAGTGACCCCTGTTTCAGCGCGCACGACAATCTTGCTGCGCTTTGCGCGCGCCGCAACAGCGTGCATGATCGCATGATCGACCTGCTGTTCATCACAACCTACACAGGCATCGGGGGCGGCGAGTCGCTCACGCTGAACCTGATGAGCGCGCTCGACCGAGCGCGTTTTCGTCTCCACCTGCTCACGCCGCGCGCGGGCAAGTTTCCCAGCGCGGCGGCTGCGCTCGGCGTCCGCGTTCATGAGCTGCCGTTCCGCGGCACAAGCACATTTTTCCTGCCCGCGTTATGGGCGCGCTTTCCGATTGTCGGCAAGCTGCGCGCCGTCCTCAAACAAAACGCGATTCGGGCTGTGATCAGCGACTATCACAGCCTGCCGTTCATCGTGCCGGCAGCGCGCAGCTTGCCGACAATCGGAAAG
>JAGHYP010000006.1 GCA_017743585.1 Chloroflexota bacterium | reverse complement strand
GAGTCGTCGGCAGCGTCAGATGTGTATAAGAGACAGCTGTAAAAGTTGCGCGCCGCGCTGCAGCAACACCTCGCGCTGCTCTAGATAATCGCCTTGTGCGATCTTGCCCGTCTGGTGGTCGAACTCGAGGTCGCGCAACGCTTGCAGCACTGCTTCGCGCTCCTGCGCAAGCTGCTGCACAAGCGGCACCTCGCCAAACTCGACCTTGAAATCGCCTTGAGCGCTCTCGCGCCGACTCAACAATGGCTGCAGGATGATCAGCAGCGCGAAGGCGCTGAAGAAGATCAGCAGCAGGTAGCCGCCGACGCTCATGGTTGACCGTCCTCAGCCAGCAGCGCTTCGATCAGCGGGCGCAGGACGCTGATCGTCGTCGGCGCGATGATCACATGCGCGATCTGCCCGCGCCGATCTACAATGAACGTCTCTGGCACGCCGCGTATGCGGTAGGCGCGCGCGATCTGGCTGCCGTCATCATGTCCTGTTGGATACTCAACGCCGAATTCAGCCAAAAAGGCGCGCGCATCGCGCTCGTTATCTAGATAGCCGATGCCGACCATGGCAAAGTCCTGATCGCGGAACATATCCCAGATCGCGTTCAGCTCAGCCGCTTCGGAGCGGCACGGGCCGCACCAGCTCGCCCAGAAATTGATCAGCACGACCTTGCCGCGCTGCTCGCTCAGCTCGAATGTGCCGCCATTGTAGAGCGCCAAGCGAAAATTTGGCGCGGCGCCGCTGCTCAGCTGCGCCTGATCGCCTCGCCACAGGACAACGCCTAGGCCTGCGATGAGCAACGTCGGCACGGCCAGCAGCAACGGCACGAGCAACGGACTACGACGTTGGCGCGGCAGCTCGCCCATGGCTAAAAGCGCTTGTCTAGCTCGCGCTCTATGGCGGCGCGATACGGATCGTCAGGCTTGGGCAGCTCAGAGGGCGCAGCTGACTCGCCTTGCGTGCGTTGTGTGCGCCACTGCCACAGCGTCAGCGCGATCAGGACGCCGAGCGCGCCGATCAGCAACAGCGGCAGCGTTATCGTGAAGAACTGCAAGGTCGGATCTGTTGGCGTGCCAACGGCGACCTGACCGAAGCGCGCCACGAAGTATTCACGCACTTCTTGATCCGATGCGCCGCATGCCAATAGATCGCGCACTTGCGCGCGCCAGCGCTCACAGGCTTCCGTCGGGCAGACTTCTAGCGGCACGTTCTCGCACACTGGGCAATACAGGCCTTTCGAGACGCGATTCACGTCATCATCTGTCACAGGCTGCGCGCAAGCAGGATTGCCTTGCGCGAGCGCAGGCGCGGCGCTCAGCAGCAAGCATCCAATCGCGAGCCAGAGTCCATGCCGCACAATGCCTCTCATCTCCCCCTCACCGCGATCAATCGCCTGCGAGCTGCAGGCTGCTTGGGGCGCGCGCTTCTGCCACGCGCTCTGCCAGCTCGCGGCGCGGATCGGGATAGGCTGCCAAAATCGTGCCGATGATCAGCAAGACGCCGCCCCACCAGATCAAGTTGACCAATGGATTCAAGTACACCTTGAACGTGATCCGATTGCCCTGATGATTGATCAGCAGGACGTAAAAGTCGCTCTCCAGCGTTGTGTACTGCCCTGCGATGCTCATCGGCGTCGCGCGCTCGCCGAAGAAATCCTTGCGCGGTCGAATCTGCCCGACGTACTGGCCGTCGCGGAAGACGCTCACATTGGCAATGACCATTGTGCGCCCATCATCAGCGACCGCCTCAAAAGCTTCGTCGTAGCGCATGGTCATGTTGCCGAGCGTGATGCTCTGCCCGACTTCGAGCGTCTGTTGCGTCTCTTGCTGATAGACCGTGCTTGCTACCACGCCAATCCCGATCACCACGACGGCGAGATGGATGAAGTAGCCGCCATAGCGGCTACGATTGCGGGCGAACAGCCGGTTGAGCGCCACCAGCAGGCTCTCGCCGCGCGCCATGCGCGCCCTCACGCCGCGATAATACTCCCACAAGACCGTGTAGCCAGCGAAGAAGATCAGGCCGTAGCTCAAGAGGGCGCCCGCTTCGCGCGTGCCGAGCGCGAGCAAGAGCAGCACTGTGCCGATCGTCAGCGCTAGCGGGGCGCGAATCGCCTTGCCCAGAGCGCTCAGCGAAGCGCGCTTCCACGCCACCAGCGGCGCCACGCCCATCAGGGCGTAAATTGCGCCGAAGATCGGCACCACTACTGCGTTGTAATACTCCGCGCCGAGCGTGATCGCCTGCCCGCTGAGCAGCTCGGTGAACAGCGGCGCGTACGTCCCCCACAAGACCATGATCGCGGCGCCCATGAACAGCCAGTTGTTCAAGAGGAACATGCTCTCGCGGCTCAGCAAGCTCTCCAAGCGATGATCGGATGCCAACTCGCCGCGAGTCCAGCGCCATGCCCACAGCCCGAGGCAGCCGACCGCGCAAATTCCCAAGAAGATCAGCATCGGCATGCCGATCTGGCTGCGCGCGAAGCTATGCACGCTCGCTACAATGCCGCTGCGCGTGCTGAACGTGCCTAGAATCACCAAGAGGAAGGTGAAGATGATCAAGAACATGTTCCACGCCTTGAGCATCCCGCGCCGCTCTTGGACCATGATGCTGTGCAGGAACGCCGTGCCTGTCAGCCATGGCAGCAACGCCGCGTTCTCGACTGGGTCCCAGCCCCAATACCCGCCCCAGCCCAGCACATCGTATGCCCAGCGCCCGCCGAGGATCAAGCCCGCGCTCAAGAACGACCACGCCACCAACGTCCAGCGCCGCGTCGCGCGTATCCAATTCGCGTTCAGCTGCCCGCTGGCGAGCGCCGCGAAGGCGAATGGGATGGTCATGCCGACGTAGCCCCCGTACAGCATCGGCGGGTGAAACATCATGCCGAAGTGCCGCAATAGCGGGTTCAGGCCTTGCCCATCGCGCGGGAAGAACAGCGCCGCCTCTGCCGCGGGCTGAAAGACGCTCGCCACTGGCTGCGCTGCGCCCGGCAGAATCCAAAAACGCGCGAATGGATTTTCGTACAGCACGACGAGGATCATGAAAAAGGTCAGCACGGCCGCTGAAAACGTGATCATCCACGGCATCAGGCGGCGCTCGCTGCGCCAATTCAGCAGAACGGCGACCGTCACAAAGGCGCTCAGCATCCATGACCAGAACAGCAAGGAGCCCGGCTGCGCGCCCCAGAGCGCCGTGATCTTGAAGAAGATCGGCTCGCTGATCCGCGTGACCGACCACACATATTGGATCTCGAAGCGCCCCGTCAATTGCGCGACCACCAAGCTCAGGCAGGCGATGCTCAGCAACGGCGTGGTGAAGAGCAGGCTATTGCGCGCGCTGACAACCCAGCGGTCGCAACGATTGAGCGCGCCATACGCGCCGAAGAGCGCTGCGATCGCTGCGCAGATCAGCGCCAGCCCCGTCGTGACAATGCCCAGCTCGGCTAACATGATTTTTCCTAGCCGATTTTTCTTACTTGACCTTTTTCCTACTCACGGCGCAGCACCGCCAATCCGTTGAACATCACGATGGCGGGCAACGCCAGCATCCAGCCAAGGCAACCAAGCCGCTGTTGGTACGAGCTGGTCTCGCGCACGCCCTGCGCGCGCTCAATCGGCAAGGGCGGCACTGCCGAAGGACTCAGCTCGCCCGTCAGCGCGCGCCGCGCGTCGCGTGCCACGCCTCTGGCGAGCGATAAGACAATTGTGCGCGTCGTCATCAGCTGTGTCGCATCGCCCATGCGCGCAGGGACGCGCGCCAACGCCTCAACCACTTCAGGACTTTCCACGAGGTAGCGCCCCAGCAGGCGCTGAAAAGCGTTGCTCGGCGCCAGATTGGCGCGCGCGGCAAGCGTGTTGCGGTACACCGGCAGCGTCTCTTCTTCAAGGCGCGCTTTGTAGCCGCGCATCGCGCTTTCGTAGTCGAGCGCGCCGCGCTTATAAGCGAGATATTGCTCAGCGAGCACTTTCGCGCTGAAGAGCGCGTCATAAATGCCTTGCCCGCCTATCGGATCTTTGTGATGCACAGCATCGCCGACCAGCGCCCAGCCGTCGCCGAAGGGCTGACGGTAGTAGTTCGGCGTGTGCTTCAGGCCGCGCACGCTTGTGACGCGCTCTGCGCCTTGCAGCCGCGCCCAGATGCGTGGGGCGTTTTGCAAAAGCGCCTCATAGAGCGCCTCGGGCGCGCCAGCGCCTTGTGAGAAGCGCTCGATCGTCTCCGCGTGACCTTCGCAGACGACCGCCGTTGTGCCATCTGCGCTATCCATCATCAGATAGGCCAAGCCATCCAGCGTGCTATGCGCTACCGCCAGCGGTTCGCCGATATCGTACGGCTGCACGTTCCGCCAATAAGCGTAGTAGAGCGAAGTTGTCGGCGCGTCGTCAACGTTGTAGAGCGGCGCGCCCACTTTGCGCGCCACGAGCGACCAGCGCCCATCAGCGCCGACGACCATCTCGGCGTAGAAGCGCTCGACGTTGCGGCTGCCGTGCTGCACGCCCTCAACGCCGATCACGCGCGCGCCGTCCCAGAGCAGATCGCTCACGCCGAAACCCTCAATGGCAGTCACGCCATGTGTATTGGCGGCGTGTTGCCAAAGTGCGTAGTCAAAGCGCGCTCGGTCAATCGCGTAAGCGTAGTCGCGCCCGCGATCTTCAGGGAGAGCGGCGATGGCGCGGTAGTAATCGCGCGATTCGCTGACCAGCTTACGAATCTTCGGCGTGTTGCGCGCGTAGTCTGCCTCTGAGACGCCGATCTCGTCCAAGAGCGCCATGCTGCAGGCGTAGATAATCGGGCTGGAGACGGCGGGCAGGCTTGGGAATGTGGCGCGATCCAGCAGCAAGACGCGCAAGCCGCCTTGAGCAAGTCGCGCAGCGAGCGTAGCGCCAGACGGCCTTCCGCCAACAACGATCACGTCAAAGTGCGATTCTGAGAGGCTCATTTTCGAGAGGCTCATTTCCGAGGCAACTGAGCAAAACTCGCAGGCGGGTGCTCAGATTGTAACAAAATTCACGGGCGGTTGCCGAATCGCCCTGCGCCGCTCGCATTGGCTCGCCGCCTGCCTCAGCCCTATAATCCGAACTGACATTTGAAGATAGACCGAAAGCCGTGCCGTGCAAAATCCACCGATCAAATTGTCTGCCACGAAGATATTCCGCAGCCCGCCGCTGTCTTCCGCGAGCGTGGCGCGCATGGCAGAGATATTCTTGGCTGCTCTCGACTCCCCACAGCGAGAGGAAGCATCGGTCAACAGCGGTTGACGTGCGCTGCATCAATCTGGTAAGCTGGCTGCGATACTTCACTGCAATCGAGGCTCTCGCATGCACGGTTCTCTCTTGAAAAAGCTGGCGGCGATAGCGCTCCTAGTGGCGCTCCTATTGCCGAGTGCATCGCTCAACGCCGATTCAGGCGGCAAACTGAATTGCGCCGCCAATCGAAGCGCGCCGGGATGCGCCTCGCCAATCGTGTACGGCGTGGAAATGCGCGCTATCGAGGCTGAGATGGCGGTCAATCCTGTGCCTAATTTGCCGCGCTTGCCTGTGGATAACCGGCTGCTCTATCGGCGTCCATTTCGGCGCGTGGAAAAGCCGACAACTATTCACGATGCGCCGAATGGGAATGTGATCGGCGCGTATCCTGAGGGCTTCATCTTCGTAGTGGCGGGCGAAGCTGTTGATGGCTGGGTGCAGGTTGGACAGAACGCTTGGGTGCAGGAGAGCGCGCTTGGCCCGATCAATAAGGCGGTCTCGCGCTTCTCGGGCGTGCTGCTGCCCGATGGACTGCCAACGCGCCCGTTTGCTTGGATGCTACTCGATACGCGCCCAAGCCGCACGCCGGGCGCTAAGCCTGTGGCAGGCACGCCTGAGATCAAGCGCTACACAATGGTCAACATCTTCGCCGTGGCAGTGGTGGATACTTGGGAATGGTACCTGATCGGGCCAGACCAATGGGTGCTACAGACGCGCGTCGCCAAAGTCAAGCCGGTAGCGCGCCCTGAAAGCATCCCAGCGGGCAGAAAATGGTTTGCCGTCGATCTCTACGAGCAGACCTTAATCGCTTACGAAGGCGATAAGCCCGTCTTCGCCACGCTAATCTCCAGCGGCCTGCCTGAGTGGGGGACGGACGAAGGCGTCCACCAGATTTTTGCCCGCTACGAAGAGACGCGCATGTCAGGGGCGGAAGGGAAGCCGCAATATTGGTACTTGCCGCTCGTGCCATACGTGATGTACTTCAACAACTCGGAACAGGCGCTGCACGGCGCGTATTGGCACGATGGCTTCGGCTACCGACGCTCGCGCGGTTGCATCAACCTGAGCATCACTGACGCCAAGTGGATCTATGAGTGGACTCAGGATCAGCCTGACGCCTATGTCTACGTCTACCATAGCGGCAAGTACCGTCCCGGCGCGCCGCAGTGAGCCTGAATGCCTTGCCCGCGCGCGGCACTTCGTCAGCGCCGCCCTTCCTGCTCGAAAATCGTGCCAAGCGCCGATGGCGGTCGTGCGCGCAGCACTGTGCGAATCAGCGGGTGTAAGCGCGGCGGCAGCACTCTCAACAACCGATCCAGATAAGGCCCGCTGACTATGAACAGCGTCAAGAGCATCAGCAGCCACGGCAGCGCGTTGAGCAGTTCCACCACTTGCGGCGGCACTTGCGCTTGGACGCTGGTCACAATGGCGCGCAGCCCTGCTACCAAGTACACGCCAAGCGCGACGCGCAACGGATACCAGCCGCCGAAGATCACAATGGCGAGCGCGATCCAGCCGTTGCCAGCGACGCCTGTATCCGACCACGTCGGCAGCACGCCGAGCGTGTAAGCCGCGCCGCCAAGACCAACTAGGCCGCCGCCGATTGCAGTGTACAGGTAGCGCAGGGCGTTCACGTTCACGCCGCGCGCGAAGGCAGTCTGCGGGCGCTCACCGACGGCACGCAACGTCAAGCCCGGCTTCGTGCGGAATAGCCACCACCACGCCGCAATCACTGCAATGAAGCTCAAATATGTGAACAAATCCTGATTGAAGAAGATCGCGCCGAGCACAGGGATGTCTTTCAGCACAGGAATCGGCAGGAATGTCGTCGGGAAGACTTGCGCGTTGCGATATGGAATGCCCAAGAAGAGCGCCAAATCGCGGCAGAGCAAGGTCAGCACAAAGCCGACTGCCACTTGGCTCAGCTTGAGTTCAATGCTGCAGACCGCTACGACCAGCGCGATCGCTAGGCCGACGCTGACGCCCGCCAATATGCCGATGATCACGCTGTCCGTGCTTATCCCTGCGACGAACGCCGCCAGAGCCGAGAGCACCAGCGAGCCATCCAGCGAGAGATTGACCACGCCGCTGCGCTCGGTGATGGTCTCGCCAATGGCTGCCAGCACAATCGGCGCACCAACCTTCACGATGTCCGCGAATGTGCGCACCAGCACCTCATCCATGCTCAGATCGCCTCTCTCGGCGCGCTGCCAGACCCGCTCGCACGCCGCTCCCGATCAGCACAGCCAATACAAGCGCGCCCTGAAAGACGTTGCCCAGCGTCGCGTCAATCTGCACAGCGCTATCCAGCGACGTGGCGAGCTTCAAACTACCGATTGGCACAACTGCAAAGAAGAGCGTCACAGGGAGCACCCAAGCGGCGCGCACGCCCGTCAACAAGACGATCAGCACGCCCATGAAGCCGACGCCACCTGAAATATTCGGCAGCAGCCGCCCGCGCGTAAACAAAGCCTGAAAAGCGCCCGCCAAACCTGCCAGCGCGCCGCATATCACCATTGCCCAGAAGATATTCCGCTCCACGCGCACGCCCAAAATGCCGGCTGAGCGCGCATTGCGCCCAATGGCGCGCAACTGTAGACCGAAGCGCGTGCTGCGCAGCGCCATGAATACCGCGCCGAACGCCGCCAGCGCGATGCCGATGCCGAGCGGGCTCAAGCGCAGTTCAGGCTGGCGCGGCAAGAGCGCCGCTGGCGCAAACGGCGCCGTCTGCGGAAAGGTGCCGACGCGCCATGGGCCGTTCACCAGCGAGAGCAAGATGTTCACGCTGATGAAGTTGAGCGCCACGCCGCCGAAGATCTCATTGATCCCGCCGCGAATCTTCAGCAGCGCTGCCACGCCCGCCCACAGCGCGCCGCCTAGCATCGCGAGCAGCAGCTCGGCAGGCACGATCAGCGCGGCAAAAATGCCCCAGTCGCTCACATCGCGCGGAATGGTGCGCGCGATGATCGTGGCGAAGATCGCGCCCATCGTCACCTGCCCCTCCACGCCGATGTTCCACAAGCCCGCTGTGAAGGTCAGCAACAGACCTGCTGCACACAACAGCATCGGCAGCGCCGCCATGACCACATCCGCGCGCGCGCTCGGCGTGCCAATCGCGCCCTCAATGAAGCGTTGTGCCGCCGCCAATGGCGCCTTATCCAAGCTCAACATGATGACGGCGATCAAGGTGAGCGCCGCTATCAGCGCTGCGCTGAAGGTCAGCGCGGCGCCGCGCCACCGCGCCAAGCGACCCACGAGTCCTTGCCTCCGAAGCCCTTGCCTCCGATCAACTCGCCTAGACGCTCTACAGGATTGCGCGACGGATCGTCTAAGTCCGTCACAAGCGTCGCCTTGCCCTCGCAGAAGACCAGCACGCGGTCGCTATACGTGACGATCTCGTCCAAGTCGGGCGAGGTGAACAAAATCGCCGCGCCCTGATCGCGCCGCGCCAGCAACTGCTGCCAGACCCAAGCCGTGCTTTCCACGTCCAAGCCGCGCGTCGGGTCTTCCAGCAGCAGCAAACGCAGGTTTTTAGGCAAGAGCGCGATCAGCGCGCGCTGCTGGTTGCCGCCTGAGAGCGTCTGCACTGGGCTGTGCGGCGCGCCGCGAATGTTGTAACGCGCGATCTGCTCAGCGGCGAGCGTCGCTGCTCCCCGCCAATTGATCCACATGCCGTTGCCTGCAGTCAGCGCGAAATGTTCGGTCAGCGTCAGACCGTCCACCAAACCCTCCTCAAGGCGACCTGACGGCGCATACGCGACGCCCAGCCGCAGCAGCTCAGGATAGCGTTTGCCGTGAATCGGCATGCCCGCCAATAGAATGCGCCCGCTGTTGAGCGCTTGCAAGCCCGCGCAGGCGCGCAAAAAATCGCTCTGACCGCTGCCATCTAAGCCTGCTAAACCGATCACCTCGCCGCTGCGCACGCTGAGCGAGAGATCGCGCACGGTCAAGCGGCGCGCCGTCAAGCTGACCGCCTCTGCGCGCAAGATCTCCTCGCCGAGCGCGTGCGCGCTGCGCGTCGGTCGCGGCAAGCTCTGCCCGAACATCAATGTCACCAGCGCCTCAATCGGCGTCGGCATCTGGCAGTGCCCGACCAATTTGCCGCCGCGCAGCACGTAGACTTCGTCGCACAGCGCTGCTACATCTTCCAATTTGTGCGAGACAAGGATGATCGTCATGCCCTCTTGCGCTGCCAAGCGCTTCAGCGCGCTGAAGAGCGCGTGTTTCTGCTCAGCCGAGATGCCCGTGGTCGGCTCATCGAGGATCAATAGCCGCGCGCCTAAGCTCAACAAGCGCACGATCTCCAGTTGTTGGCGCTCGCCGATGGTCAAGCTATCCACGTAGCGGAATGGATCGAGCTGAAAGCCGAGCCGCCCTGCCTGCTGCGCTAGTGCTTCGCGCGCGGCGTTGCGCTTGGGCAACAGACCTTCGCGCCTGCCCAGCATGAAGTTATCGAGAACGGTCAAGTTCGGCACGTCGAGCGGGTCTTGATGCAGCATGCCGATGCCGCATCGCAAGGCATCTGCGGGCGTCTGAAAGGTGACGACTTGCCCGTCAATCAGGATAGTCCCTGAGTCAGGCGGTTGGTAGCCGCTCAGGATTTTCATCAAGGTGCTTTTGCCCGCGCCGTTCTCGCCCAGCAGCGCATAAATGCGCCCTTCGGCAAACTCCAGCGAGAGCGCGTCGTTCGCGCGCACGCTGCCGAACGTTTTGGTGATGTGCCTGAGCTCAACATGCATGATGTATGCGCGTTGCGCAGGGCGGGCAGCACTTGCCCGCCCTTGATTGCAATCAGAGTGCGATTAGCGCGCGCATTCCGCGCCGAACACGACGTTCAGTCCGCTTTGCTGGCGCCGATGATTCCCTCGATGAGCTGCGGCATGTACCAAATCTGCTTATCAGTGGCGATTTCGCCCTCAGCGAGGAACGGCGTTCCGTCTTGATAGTTCAGCGGGCCGACGAACAGGTTGATCGAGCCATCGCCCAAGCCTTTCTTGAAGGCGTTCAGCGTCTCCTTCTCGGCGTCGGTCAGCGCATCGCCGAAGATGTAGCCGACCGCTGAGGTATCGAGGTCGTTCACATTCTCCCAGTTCGGCCCGTCCCAGTCCCACGAAGATTGCCACGTGCCGTCCATCACAGATTTGACGATGCGCATATAGCTCGGCCCCCAGTTGAAGTACGGCACGCCTAGGCAAATCTTGGGCGCCACCTCGCACGCACCGCTGTAGTCATAAGGGATGGCGAAGACCTTCTCGCCGCGCTCAGCGCGCTGATTGGCGACCACAATGCCCTCGGTCGTGTCAATGCCGCTGATCAGCACGTCCGCGCCGCCGTTGAAGAACTCGTTGGCCACCGCCGTCGGATCAGCAGTGACGCCGGGGATGTGAAACCAGAAGCCGATCCACTTCACCTCGAACTTCAGGTTAGCAGGGTCGAGCCCGCGGTACTTCTCGTAGCAGTAGCGCGCGCCCAGATAAGTTGAGACGACCAGACGGCGCGTCTCATCGTTGATCAGCGGGCCGAGATAGGCGATGCTATTGGTCTGCGTCTTCAGCGCGGCCGCGCAGCCCGCCACCATCTTCATGAACTCCATCTTGCCCATCACATTGCCCACGTTCTTGGGTGCTTTGCCTTCCAGCACCGCCGAGCCTGAGACATGGATGAAGACCACTTCTGGGAAGCGCTCGGCTACCGCCAGCGTCTCTGCGCCGAATTCGTCAGAGGCGGTGAAGATGACCCGCGCGCCTTGCTCGATCATGTTCTCCACCACTTGCTCGAGCGTCACGTTCGGACGATCCGCAGGATTGACCTTGTCCACCACAATGGACTTCACGCCTGGGATCGTCTTCTCCACGTACTGCGACGCCTCAAAGTGCGCCTGACTCCAGCCGCGGTCGTTCTGCGGGCCGACCAGCACGTAGCCAACCACGAATTCCTCCTGGGCAACTGTCCGCTGCGCGGCGCTCAGCCCGACAAAGACCAACGCAGCAACCGCTGTAAGCGCAACAGCGCGTTTCAGGGACGAGTGAAGCATAGCCAATCTCCTCCTCGGCAAAGGCTCACCTGCGCCTCTACGGCGCAGCAGCTGAACCATACCGCGTCTGAGCGCATTTGCCAATTGGCGGCTTTACCAAGCCGGATCAGCGTGTGAGATCGTGTTTAGCCGTGTAGTTTCGAGCCTTAAGGCTGCGTGGCGCTCTCTCCACTGGCGAGTCACTTCACGCCAATCAGATGCTGCGCTAGAAATTGCCCTGTGTAGCTGCGCTCGCACGCTGCGATCTGCTCAGGCGTGCCGACTGCGATCACTTCGCCGCCGCGATCGCCGCCTTCCGGCCCCATGTCGATTATCCAATCGGCAACTTTGATGATGTCGAGGTTATGTTCGATCACGACCACTGTGTTGCCCTGATCCACGAGCGTCTGCAAGACCGTGATCAGGCGATCCACGTCTGCGGCGTGCAAGCCGACGCTTGGCTCGTCCAGCACGTAGAGCGTCCTGCCTGTGCTGTGCTTGGCGAGCTCGCGGCTCAGCTTAATGCGTTGCGCTTCGCCGCCGCTGAGCGTCGTGGCAGGCTGCCCGATTCGGATGTAGCCTAGACCGACCGCTTCCAAGGTCTGCAGCGGACGCACAATGTTGGGGAAGTTCTCGAAAAAAGCCAGCCCTTCGCTGACGGTCATCGCCAACACATCGGCAATGTTCTTGCCTTTGTAGCGCACTTGCAGCGTCTCGCGATTGTAGCGCGCGCCATGGCAAACATCGCAGGTGACGAAGACATCGGGCAGGAATTGCATCTGAATTTGCAGCTGGCCTTGCCCCTCGCAGTTCTCGCAGCGCCCGCCTTTAACGTTGAAGCTGAAGCGCCCTGGGCTGTAGCCGCGCACTTTGCTCTCAGGCAGCTCGGCGAACAAGTTGCGGATGTGATCGAACACCTTGGTATAGGTGGCAGGGTTGCTGCGCGGCGTGCGACCAATTGGCGTCTGGTCAATGTTGATGACTTTGTCAATCGCCTCTATGCCCTCGATGCTATCGTGCGCCCCTGCGCGCACGCGCGCGCCGTGCAAGGCCTGCGCCAGACGCTTGTAGAGAACCTCGATCAGCAGCGACGACTTGCCGCTGCCGCTCACGCCCGTGACGACCACCAGCTTCCCGAGCGGGATATCCACGTCCACATTCTTCAAGTTATTCTCGCGCGCGCCGCGAATGCGGATGACCTTGCCGTTGCCGCTACGCCGCACGCTCGGCACGGCGATGCGCTTGCGCCCGCTCAGATAAGCGCCTGTGATGCTCTCAGGATGCATCATAATCTGCTCGGGCGTGCCTTCTGCCACCACCTGACCGCCATGCTCGCCGGCACCCGGGCCTAAGTCCACGATCCAATCGGCGGCGCGCATGGTCTCCTCGTCATGCTCTACCACCAGCAGCGTGTTGCCCAAGTCGCGCATGCGCTCTAGCGTGCGGATCAGGCGCGCGTTATCGCGCGGATGCAAGCCGATAGAAGGCTCATCCAGCACATACAGCACGCCTGTCAGCTGGCTGCCGATTTGCGTGGCGAGCCTGATCCGCTGCGCTTCGCCGCCGCTGAGCGTGCTTGCCGCGCGCCCAAGGTTCAAGTAATCCAAGCCGACGTCGATCAGGAAGTTCACGCGGTCGCGAATCTCCTTCAGCACCTGATGGGCGATGGCGCGCTCGCGCTCGCTCAGCACAGAAGGCCGCTCGGCAGTGCCGCTCAGCGCCTCAACCCACTCGCGCAGCTGCAACATCGAGAGCTGACTTGCCTGATGGATGTTCAAGCCGTTGACGGTCACTGCCAGCGCTTCTGGACGCAGCCGCGCGCCGTTGCACGCGGGACACGGTCGCTCAGTCATCAGGCGCTGATAGCGCTCGCGCATGAAATCCGAGTCCGTCTGCTCGTAGCGGCGCTGCACGATGCGGCTGATGCCCTCCCAAGTCATCGACCATTGGCGCGGCACGCCGTCGCTGCCAGTGTAACGGATCGTATAGCGCCGCTCGCCTGTGCCGTATAGGATCACGTCGCGCTGCTTTTCGGTCAGCTCACGCCAAGGCTTATCAGTTGGCACTTTGTTCTCCCGCGCGATCGTCAAAAGGATGTTCATGCTCGCCGAGGCGCTATCCGTTGCCCATGCCAGCTCGCTGATCGCCCCTTCTGCCAGCGAGAGGTCAGGGTTCGGCACGATCAAGCTCGGATCGATCTCAAGGCGCATGCCAAGCCCTTGACATTGCGGGCAAGCGCCATGTGGCGAGTTGAACGAGAACGTGCGCGGCTCGATCTCGGGCAACGAGCTGTGGCAGAAGACGCACGCCAGCTTCTCGCTGAACAAGATATCGCGCGGCGCGCTCGGATCGGTCACATCGTTGATGATCACTATGCCGTTGCCGAGCTCGAGCGCCGTCTCAACTGAGTCGGTCAGGCGCGAGCGCGCTGCTTGCGCCTCGTCGCCGTTCGGATCGGCAAAATGGCGCACCACGAGCCGATCTACCACCACTTCAACAGTATGCATCTCGTAGCGCGCCAGTTTGATCTCTTCATCCACGTCGCGCACAACGCCGTCCACGCGCACGCGCACAAAACCCGCCTTGCGCACCTCTTCGAAGACTTTCTCATGATGCCCTTTGCGATCCCTGACGAGCGGCGCCAAGACCTGAATGCGCGTGCCGTCGGGCATCGCCTCGATCTGCTCGACGATCTGCTGCGCGCTCTGCGCTTTCACTTCTGCTCCGCACGTAGGGCAGTGCGGCACGCCAATGCGCGCGTAGAGCAGGCGCAGGTAGTCGTAAATCTCAGTGACTGTGCCAACGGTCGAGCGCGGATTGGCGCTCACGCCGCGCTGGTCGATCGAGATCGCAGGCGAGAGCCCTTCGATCTGATCCACATCGGGCTTCTCCATCTGCCCGACGAATTGGCGCGCGTAGGCAGAGAGCGACTCCATGTAGCGCCGCTGCCCTTCAGCGAAGATGGTATCGAAGGCGAGCGACGACTTGCCGCTGCCCGATAAGCCCGTGATCACGATCAACTTGTTGCGCGGCAGCTCTACAGTGATGTTCTTCAAGTTATGCTCGCGAGCGCCGCGCACGATGATTTTCTCTTGTGCCATAACTCCTGCTGGGCGACCTTTGCTCTTCTGGGATGTAGCGCAGACCGCGCGACGCAACTCGGCTCAAGCCCCGAGCGCGCTGCGCCTGAGATAGCTTACGCAATTCTATAGCCGTTCAACATTCTATAGCCGTTCAACATCGAGTGACAAACGCGGCGAGAGGCTCGAGGGGCTACGTTGCCCGTTGCCGCGCCGCATACCGCAAGGTCTACTGCGCAACTGGCGCGTCCGCTTGACTTGTTGATAAGCTCAAGATGGCATTGCATGATGCCGCTTGAGGCGCGCTTGCCGTGGCAGTTTGAGCAGCTTTTTGACAAACAGCGCACGCTGTGCTAAGATTCCATCAGATGAGGCCGGGTCCTGCGCGGCAGAGCCGCCGAACCGTGTCAGGTCCTAGCGGAAGCAGCACTAAGGCGATCCCTCTGGGTGCCGCAGGCTAACCTGGTCTCATCTTTAGAGCCTTGCAGCCGAGCTGGCTGCTCTCCGCTGGTCGCTGTGAAGAGATACCCGCGCACACAGCGCTCTGAGGCAAGCTCATCCACAACGAAACAGCCGTTGTTGTGGTTTGCGGCAGCCGTTGCTATCCTGCTTGTGAGCTTTGCACTAGGCGTCTATCTGATCGCTACGCACTCTGTCAAGGTTGTGATCGAGCAGAGCGTTTTTCAGGTTCGCACAGCGCAGCGCACTGTTGGCGAGCTGTTGGACGAGCTGGGTGTGCCTATCGCGCCGCAAGACCGCCTCTCGCTCGACCGCGAGACGCCCTTGACCAACGGCTTGACGCTCTACATTGACAAGGCTGAGACGGTCATCTTGGAGTATGACGGCCTGCGGCGCCATTTTTTGACTCACGAAAAACAAGCGCTCGCCATCTTGGCTGAGGCGGGCGTGCAGGTTGGCGAACACGACCAAGTACTGGTAGACGGTATGCCGCTCCAAGAAGCCGATCAGAGCGCTGCGCCGCGCCATGTGCGCGTCATACGCGCGCGCCCTGTGCAGGTGCAGGACGGCGCTCAAGCGCCGATCACACTCCTGACCGCTGCGCAGACCGTTGGTGAGGCGTTGCACGCGGCGCGCATTGAGCTGTACGTAGCAGATCGCGTCTCGCCGCCAGTGGAAGCGCCGCTTGAGGCGGGTCAGAGGATCACTATTCAGCGCTCAGTGCCCTTCACCATTGCGGTAGATGGACGTTTGCTTGCTTCGCGCAGCGCGGCGCGCACTGTTGGCGCTGCGCTAGCAGAGGCGGGCGTGGCGCTCATTGGGCTGGATTACTGCCTACCCGAAGAGAGCGCGCCGCTCACACCTGAGACGACGATTCGCGTCATCCGGGTGACCGAAGAAGATGAAATTGAACGCAGCGAAATAGACTTTCAACGGATTTTTCAGCCCGATACGAGCATCCCGCCGGAGACGCAGAAAGTTATTCAGGCGGGCGTGAAGGGCATCCTAGAGCGCCGCGTGCGTGTGCGCCGCGAAGATGGCGTCGAGGTCAGTCGTTCGCTGCCCTACTCGATTGTAGTGCGCGATCCGCGCCCTGAAGTGATCGCTATCGGCGCTACGCCCGCTCTGCTCACGCCTGAGCCATCCAACACACCCTTGCCGCTTGCTGCGCCCGGCTCCTGATCACTCTTGACGATAGGAGTCGCTGCTGATGCATGTCAAATACCTGCTGGAGAAAATGGGCATCCAGCCCAAGAAAAGCCTTGGGCAAAACTTCCTGCAGGACCCCAACGCGCTGGAGAAGATCGCCAATGCAGCGCACATCGCGCCTACAGATACTGTCTTGGAGATCGGCGCAGGCACTGGCGCGCTGACCGTCAAGCTGGCACAACGCGCGGCGCAGGTCATCGCGGTGGAAATTGACGAGCGCTTGCTGCCTATCCTGCACAGCCAATTGCGCGATTTCCCCAACGTGCGCATCCATCACGCCGATATCTTGCGAGTAGACCTTGACGCACTGCTCGGCACACAACCCTACCTTGTGGTGGCAAATTTGCCGTATTACATCACCAGCAAAATCTTGCGCCACCTCTTCGAGGCGCGCAATAAGGCACGGCGCTTGATCTTGACCGTGCAGCAAGAGGTCGCTGAGCGCCTTGTGGCAGCGCCGGGCGAGATGAGTTTGCTGAGCGTGAGCGCGCAATTCTACGGCAAGCCGCAGATCGTGGCGCGCCTGAGTCCAGCGGCCTTCTATCCGCGCCCAGAGGTATCTTCCGCTGTTGTGCGCATTGATCTGCATTCCAAGCCGCCTGTAGACGTGCCTGATGAGGAACTTTTCTTCCACGTGGTGAGCGCAGGCTTCGGGCAGAAGCGCAAACAGCTGAAAAATTCGCTCAGCAGAGGTCTGGCGCTCTCGCACGCCGCTGCCGCTGATTTGCTGGTGCGCGCAGGCATTGATCCGACGCGCCGCGCCGAGACGCTTACGCTTGAAGAATGGGCAGCCATCACGCGCTTGTTCGCCGCCCAAGACGCGCGTTTATTCGTCCAGTAGCGCAGCGGCTTTTGCAGGGTTTTAGCCTTGTTCAGCTGAGACAACGGAACGGAGATCGTGTACGATTGATCACACAGTGAAACTGCACAAGCGAGCGCGGGCGACCATGCAAAAGCCGACGAGCCAAGCACGAGCACCGACTTATTCCGTTGTAGCGCCTGTCTACAACGAGGCGGAAGGACTGCCCGAGTTCTATCAGCGCGTGCGCGCCGTGATGGAAAGCCTAGGCGAGCCGTGGGAGCTGATCTTGGTCAACGATGGCAGCCGCGACCGCTCGCTGGAGGTCATGCGCCAGCTTCACGCCGAGGATCCGCGCGTGCGCGTGATCGATTTCGCACGCAATTTCGGTCACCAGATCGCAGTGACGGCGGGCATGGACTACGCGCGCGGCGACGCCGTCATCATCATCGACTCCGATTTGCAGGATCCGCCTGAGACGATCCGAGACCTTGTCGCCAAATGGCGCGAAGGCTATGAAGTGGTCTACGCTGTGCGCAACAAGCGTCCCGGCGAGACGTGGTTCAAGCTCTTCACGGCGAAGCTGTTCTATCGCATCATCTATCTCATCACTGACGTGCATATTCCGCTCGATACAGGCGACTTCCGCCTGATGGATCGCCGCGTAGTGAATGCTGTCACCAACATGCGCGAGCACAATCGCTTCATTCGCGGCATGACGAGCTGGGTTGGCTTTCGGCAGACGGGCGTCTACTACGACCGCGACGTGCGCAAATATGGCAGCACCAACTATCCGCTGCGCAAGATGCTTAAATTGGCGTGGGATGCCGTCACAGGCTTCTCGTTCTTTCCATTGCGCCTAGCGATCTACGTCGCGTTCGCCCTGTTCTTGCTCTCTGTGCTCGCCATTCCAGTGGTGGCGATTTTGCGGCTCGCCACAGGCGAGCAGCTTTTTGAAGGGCAGGCGACTGCGATCAGTGTGGTGCTGCTGCTCGGCTCGGCGCAGTTCTTCTTCTTCTTCGTGCTAGGGCAGTACGTGGCGCGCATTTACGACGAAGTGCGCGGCCGCCCGCTCTACATCGTCGCCGACACCTTCGGCTATGAAGACGAAGGCGAGCCGCAACGCCATCGAGTCGTTATGGCTGAGAAGTCGGATCGTGAAGAGACGCCTGCGCAGGGCTGATCATTACGGCTGTTCTCTTGCCAAAACCTTGACTCACACAAACATTGGCCTATGTTCAAATGTCGAACGTCTGCTCGATGCCGCCTCAGAAGGCGTGTTGGCACAAGGAGAACATCATGCGAAGTTACGAATCGCTCTCGGAAAAGCAGAAAGCTATTCTGCGCGTGATCAAAGAATGGCTGACTCAGCGCGGCTACCCGCCTACGATCCGCGATATCGGCAACGCGGTTGGCATCAGCTCCACGTCCGTCGTGAACTACAACCTGAACAAGTTGGTTGAAGCAGGCTTCGTGATCCGCTCTAAGACGGTCTCGCGCGGCATCCGTCTGAACGCCGAGCTGATGAACGAGATTCCAGGGCGCGTCAGCCATGCGGGTGAAGTGCTGCGAGTGCCGCTGCTCGGTCAGATTGTGGCGGGCAAGCCGTTGCCTGTGTTGGGCGATGACTTCAACCGGTACAGTGAGGACGCGCTGGTGACCGTGCCGCGCGACCTGATCGGCAGCGCCGATCCATCTCAAATCTACGCGCTGAAGGTCAGCGGCTACTCGATGATTGACGCGATGATCAACGACGGCGATACGGTCATCCTGCGTCAGCAGGCGACGGCGCGCAACGGCGAGATGGTGGCAGTCTGGCTGACCGAAAGCGGCGAGACGACGCTCAAGTGCTTCTACGACGAAGGCGATCGCGTGCGCCTGCAGCCCGCCAATCCAACCATGCAGCCAATTTACGTGGATAAAGATAAAGTCCAGATACAGGGCAAGGTCTTGGCGGTCTTGCGCCGCGTCTCAAGCTAGAAACGCGCCATGAGCGCCTCGAAGGGCAGCTCCGCCAACGAGCTGAGCGCAAGCGCTACGCCTTCGGGCAGCTCTAAGTGCATTGTCAGCCAATTCGGCACAGCGATGCAACGAATGCCCGCTGCCAGCGCCGCTTGCATGCCCGTTGGCGAGTCCTCAATGGCGACGCAGCGCTCAGGCGGCACGCCCAAGCAAGCGGCTGCTTTCAAGTAAATATCGGGCGCAGGCTTGGCGTTTTCCACGTCATCGCGCGTGACGACGCACTTGAAGCATTCCCACACGCCGTGCCAACGCGCCCAGTGCTCCACCCATGCCCGATCAGAGTTTGAGGCGAGCCCTAAGCCGACGCGCGCCGCCCTCGCCGCCTCGAGCAGCTCGCGCACGCCTGCCAGCACGTCGAGATTTTCGCATAGCCTCAGGTAGTGCTCCGCTTGCGCGCGCAGCTCGTCCGCGCTGAGCGGATAGCCTTTCAGCTGCTCGAAGTAGCGCTCGGGCAGGAAGACGCCTTGCGCGCCGTTGTGAACAGCCTTGCCGACGCGTTGCCGCCACAGATCGAGCGTGAGCGGCAAGCCGTGCCGATCGAAAACAGCCTTCCACGCTTGGAAATCTGCCAACTCGGTGTCGATGATCGTGCCGTCGAAATCGAAGATGATCGCCTCTACTGCCATGTGACGCGTCCATTTTTTATTTCTTGCTTTCACGATTTGATAGGCGCGCCTGAAGTTGCCATGTGCGCGCGGCTGGCAGAGAGTGAGGTGACCTTAAAACGCGAAGTGCTTTTATCGCGCTCAGTCAGCTTGGTCGGCAGCACGACGTGGACAGTGGTGCCAGGCAGTTTCTCCATATCCATGCCCGGACTTTCAACCCAGATGCGTCCGCCATGCGCGTTGATCACGCCGCGCGCGATGGTCAACCCTAAGCCGGGCCCTGCGCCCATGAACTTGGTGGCGCCTGAGGAATGCAAGCTAGGATCGCCGACGCGGAAAAACTTCTCGAAGATCAGCTCGTGGTTGCGTGGATCGATACCGATACCAGTGTCTTTTATCTCGACGTGGATGACTTCATTGCCTTCGGCGTTGGTCTCCAAGCGCACTGTGATGTCAATGCGTCCGCCGTCAGGGGTGTACTTGATCGCGTTCAGGATAACATTCTTGAAAGCCTGCACCAAGCGCTGCTGATCGCCCTCGATCTCGGGCAGACCCCGCAAGCCGCGCGCGGTCAGTTGCAACTTGCGCTGCCTGATGCTCTCTTGCAACGGCTCAATAGCCAGCCGTAGCACTGAGTCGAGCGTAGTCGGCATGAAGTGCAAGTCCATCGCGTCTAGGCCGAGGCGGCTGACATCGAGCATATCGGCGATGAGCGCTTCAAGGCGCTCTGTAGCTCTGCGAATGTTGCTGGTCACCGCGCCGACGCGCTCGGGCTCGATCACAGGCTGCTGGCTAAGCGCGTCGAGGATATCGGTATAGCCTACAATTTGTGTGAGCGGAGTGCGCAGCTCATGGCTGGCGATGGTCACAAAGTCCGTCTTGACCGAGTCGAGCAGCTCAAGGCGCTCTTTGGTGCTGAGGAGATCGCGATTGAGCGTTTCGGTCTCGTCGCGCGCTTTGCGCAGGTCGCTGACAAGGCGCGCGTTGCGCAAAGCGACGCCTGTTTGTGCGGCGAGCGTAGCGAAAAGCTCTAAATCCTGCGCGGAGAAGGGGTCGTCGTTGCTCTTGGCAGCCATCGCCAGCACGCCGATGATCTGCCCTTGCATGGTGATCGGCGCGTAGGCGCTCATGCGCAGCTGCCTGAAAAACGACTTCAGCTCAGGCGCTACATCGGCGTAATCGCGCGAGTATTCGATATCGTACTGCAAGAGCGGCAGACGCCGCTCGAAGAGCGTCTTGTAGATCGGACTGCTGCGCGGCAGCCAGCCGCGAACCTCAGGCATCTCGCTCAGGCTGCTACGCATCGGCTCTAGACGGATCGTGTCGTCGTTCTCGCTGGTCGCCAGCAGGATGCCCGCGCTGCGCACGCGCAGAGCGCTCCGCAGCGTGCTAATCGCCATGTCAGAGAGCTCGGTCAGCTCGACAACGCCTGCGATATCTTGGCTGTATTGCCGCACGAAGGCAGTGCTGCCCTCAATTGGCGCGCCGAAGACGCGATCCGCTAGCGCGGCGCTGAGGGCGCGCAATGGCACGCAGAGCGCCGCTGCCACGGCCGCCGTGCCGGCGACCAAGAGCAGCCGATTCGGATCATCGGCAGGGATGTTCTGCGCGACCCAGATCGCGCCGACAATGGCGAGAAAGGTGATGACGACCGTGAGCGCGCCGGCGAAGGCTAGGCGGAAGATGCGGCGCACGTCCAAGACGCGCAGGCTCAGCACGGCGCAAGTGACGCCAAACAAGCCGCTGAATTGCATGATCCAGCCGAGTTCGCGCGGCCCAGAGCTGCCGCTGACGCCGGCCAAAGCGCCCATCAGCACAAGCGGCGCCATCAGCAGCCAGAACATCGCGCGATTGGCGACCTCAGCCAAGTGCGCTGCAGTGAAGCTGTACACAGCGGCAATCAGCACAATCGTGCCTAAGATCAACCAGTAGCCGAGCGCAGCCGAGCGCAGCGTCGCATCTGCTGCGCCGAATGCCGCCGTGATCCAGCCAGCTTGCCCAAGCGATACTTTTTCCGCCGCGCTCAGCGCGCCGAAGAACAAGCCGCTCCACGCCAAAGCGCTCAGCGCAAACAGGCCGTGGACGAGGCGCCCGCCGAGATAGCACACAGTGAGCGCGCCGTAGCCTGCCAGCATCGCGCTCATCAGCAGCACAGCCAGCGCAGGCTGCGTCAGGCCGCCTACGAGAAGTCCTGCGTACGGGCCTAAGTGCGCCTCTGGCGCTAGGAAATGAATCGCCTGCGCTATAAGGGCCAAAGTGAGCGTGCCACGCAGCCAACGGCGCGCTCGGTTGGCCTTGGTGCTGCGGTGCAAGCTATAGACGATCAGGGCAAGGTAGCCTGCACAGATCAGCGCGGCGAGGATATAGGTAGGTGAAGTCTCCACAAACGTTCGGCGGCGCTGCTTCGGCTACGCGGAAGCGCTCACCGCCTGCCTCCCTTCTCACGAGCTCATGCATGTGGTGCGAAGAGACCTGCTGCACGATGCCGTTCGGCTATGCGGCTGCCGATTCGAGTATACTCGGCTCTTGTGCGCCGGGGTAGCGCGCAAAGGCTCAGGCTAGGTCGCGCAAAGCAGGCGCGCCGCCTAGCGACTCGGCATGGCGCGCTGCATTGCAGATGTCGGTCGCCCTCAGTTTGGCGGCGATAGCGCTCACGGTCAGCAGACTCGCCTCAAGCTGCTCGGTAGCGAGCCGAAGATGTATTGCCATCAGAGGGCGTATGCGCGAGACAGACTGCCTGCGCGTCGCCACCTCGCGCAGCCGCGGCGACCGCGTTCACTGCCCCTTTGCTGAGCTGCGCCCCGGCTGCCACTGCGCCGATCGCTGCGCTGGTTAGCAGCGGCTTGCTTTGCATCTGTTAGGATGCTCAGCGCGCCCAGAAAGCGACTGCTCTGATCAAGGCATGGCTTCATCAGATACGCCTGAGGCGGCGCGTCGCAACCGCGCTCGATCATCAAGATTGCCGAGCTAGAGTCGCGCCTTGCTGAACTGCGCGCCGCACCAAAACGCGCTCGGCGCCGAATTTAACGTGCATTAAAAGATTAGAGTTTTCGTATGGCCCTTGATTCAGCCTTGCTCCTGCGGCGAAGTCGGGCTATGATCGTGGGCCGAGTTGGCTCCGTAGCTCAATTGGCAGAGCAGTTGACTCTTAATCAATTGGTTGGAGGTTCGAGTCCTCCCGGAGTCATCCAGCTGAGCCTTGGAAGCGTGCCGTAGGTCAGATCGCCTACGGCACGCTTGCGTATGGGGCTCAGAAGCGACCGCGTAGCAGCCAGATCGCCTCGCTCAGCTGCGGATCGTAGTTCGGACGCGCCTCTTGCTGCTCTTCCGTCCACGGCACGAAGACATCAGGGATGATGCCGACGCCTTCAATCGCGCCGCCGCTCGGCTTGAAGAAGTTCGCTACAGTGAGAATCAAGCCGCCGCCGTTGCTAAGCGTGTTCCACGTTTGAATCGAGCCTTTGCCAAACGAGACTGTGCCAACGACCTTTGCTCTGCCGCGATCTTGCAACGCGGCCGCCACCAGCTCGCTGGCGCTTGCGCTGGCTTGGTTCAAAAGGATCACCAGTGGCACGTCAGGCGCCAATGTGTAGCCTTGCGCTGCCAGCTGCTTCGCCTTCGACTCATAACGGATGTCCGTGCGGCTGCGCCGCCCGCGCTCAAGGATGAGCGTGCCATCGGTCAAGAACAAACTCGCCACGTTCAGCGCAGATGAGAGCGGACCGCCTGGGTCGTTGCGCATGTCCAGAATCAAGCCATTCAAGTTGTTGGCGTCCAGCCGCGCCAGCGCCTTAGAGACATCCTCAGCGCTCGCATCAGTGAACTGCGAGAGCTTGATGTAGCCGATATTGCCCTCGAAGAGCGCGACCGAGACGATCTCTTGCTTGATACGCGCGCGGCGCACAGTGACCTCGATGATGTCGCGCTCGCCGCGCCGCAGAACGCCCAAGCGAACTAACGAGCCCGCTGGACCGCGGATTTTGCCGACGGCTTCTGTGAGCGAGAGCGACGTGATATCCTGCCCGTCCACAGTCAGGATGATATCGCCTTCGCGCAGCAGCGAGCGCGCCGGCGAGCCTTCAAAAGTGCGCACAATTCGCACGCCGCCTGTCACCTCGTCTTTGCGGACGCTGGCGCCGATGCCCTCGTACTCGCTCTGCAGACGGCTCGTCTGCTGCTTAAAGGCGACGGGGTCGAGATAGGCGCTGCGGTCATCGCCTAGCGATTGCACCAAGCCGCGCAGCGCGCCTTCCATCATCTTAGTGTCATCCAGCTGATCGGCGCGCACAAAGGTGCGCTTGATCAAATTCCATGCTTCCCAAAACGGCGCAAAAGTCCGCTCAAGGTCGCTCGGCGTGCCGCCTTGCGCAGAGGCAATCGGCATCCGGCTGCCGACCAGCACACCCGCGCTGAATACACTGCCGATCAGGGCGACTGCGCATATCACCTGCAAGAAGCGTCTCATGGCAAAAGCTCTCACTCTAGCCGTTACTGTTGAGCGATAGAGCAGATTGTATAACATTCAAGGCATTTGAGACAACGCAGCGCTGCTGACAAGCTGCCTTGCGCTATACTCTCTGGGCAATTTCATCTGCGAGCAAGGAATATCGCTATGCCGAAAATCACTTTCATTGGCGCAGGCAGCACTGTCTTCGCTAAGCAACTGATGGGCGATATCTTGACCTTCCCTGAGTTGGCGGAGAGCGAGTTCGCCCTGTTCGATATCGATCCACAGCGCTTGCGCACCTCTGAGATCGTGGCGCATCGCTTGAATGAAGCGCTCGGGACGCGTGCGCGGATCAGCGCTACGCTCGATCGGCGCGCCGCACTGGACGGCGCCGATTACGCCATCTGCATGATCCAAGTCGGCGGCTACAAGCCTGCTACCGTCACCGACTTCGAGATTCCCAAGAAATACGGCTTGCGCCAGACCATCGCCGATACGCTTGGCATCGGCGGTATCATGCGCGCCCTGCGCACTATCCCCGTCTTGCTGGACATATGCCGCGACATGGAGCAGCTCTGCCCAGAGGTCACGTTTCTGCAATACGTGAACCCAATGGCGATGAATTGCTGGGCCATCAGCCGCGCCACGCGCATTAAAACCGTCGGACTGTGCCATAGCGTGCAAGGCACGGCTCGCGACCTCGCGCGCGATATCGGCGTGCCGCTTGAGGAGATCAACTATCTGGCGGCAGGCATCAATCACATGTCGTTCTATTTGCGTTTTGAGCGCAACGGCGAGGATTTGTATCCGCGTCTCCGACGCGTGATCGAAGAAGGTCGCGTGCCGAGCTGGAATCGGGTGCGCTATGAGGTGTTGCGGCGGCTGGGCTATTTTGTGACGGAGAGCAGCGAGCATTTCAGCGAGTATGTGCCGTGGTTCATCAAGCGCGACCGTCCTGACTTGATCGAGCGCTTCAACATCCCGCTTGACGAGTACCTTCGGCGTTGCGAAGCGCAGATCGCGCTGTGGGAAGCGCAACGACAGGCGCTTGAAGGCGGCGCGCCAATAACCGTTCAGCGCAGCGATGAGTACGCCGCGCTGATCATCCACAGCATCGAGACAGGCACGCCGCGCGTCATCTACGGCAACGTGATCAATCACGGCTTGATCGACAACTTACCGCAAGGCTGTTGTGTGGAGGTGCCGTGCCTTGTGGATAAAAACGGCATCCAGCCGATTAGGATCGGCGCGCTGCCGCTGCACCTGGCCGCCCTGATGCAGACCAACATCAATGTGCAGGCGCTGACCGTCGAAGCCGCCCTGACAGGCAAGCGCGAGCACATCTACCACGCCGCCATGCTCGACCCGCACACGGCAGCCGAGCTTGACCTCGATCAGATTTGGTCTTTGGTAGACGAGCTGATCGCCGCGCACGGCGCGCTGCTGCCTGCTTACCACTGAGCAGCACTGCGCTGGCAGCCAAGCCCGATCCTTGGTGCTAAATCGTAGACGAATCGCTGAGCGCGGCACGGGCAGCGAACTTCTGGCGCGGGGCGGCTCCTGCGCTTCGCTACACAAGACTTTAAGGCTCAACTCAAGCGCAGCGCTCAGCAGCCTGCTTAAAAGATGAGTTCGGCGGCGTTCCTCGCCATATTTTGTGAAAAAGGTTACGATCCAGCGCGCTTGCGCAATCCGATCAGCGCGTCCGTTGAATTTTTGAAAGGTAGAGGCATAACCAAATGACGCTCGCACATCTGATACCCTCCCTAGAGCCGAAGCTGCGCAGTCTGTACGAAGCGCACCTTGAGCGCGCCAAGCGCATTGACTGGTCATACAGCGAATATCTGCCGCTTGACGAGCTGAGGGCAAACCCTGAGAGCATTCCACGGCTCTCGCCTGTCGTCTACACAGCCGTTGAGACGGCAATGCTGACCGAAGTGAACTTGCCGTGGTTCACCACGCACTTGTACGATGCCTTTCGCGGCTCGCTGCGCGTGATGATCGACTTCTTGCACACGTGGACTTCGGAAGAGGATCAGCACGCGCTGCTCCTAGAGACGTACCTGCTGCTGGGCGGCAATGGCGATCCGAAGCAGCGCGCCGTCTTGCGCAAGAGCGTGCTTCGGCAGGGCTGGGCGACCACCATTGACTCGCACTTTGGCGCCATTGCGTACACCGCCATTCAAGAGCTGGCGACGCAGACGTTCTACCTGCGCGTGGCAGACGTGGCCGAGGCAGAAGATCCACGTCTTGCGCGTGCGCTGCGCCGCCTGGCGAAGGACGAGACGCTTCACATGGCGTTCTATCGCGACGCCGTCAAGTATCACCTTGAAGTTGAGCCGAATTACGTCTACCCGCTAGCCGAGATCATCATGAAGTTTGAGATGCCCGGCAGCGGCATGCCGAACTATCAAGAGCGCGCTGAACTCTTGGCGGCGAAGGCAAACTACGGCCCTGCAGAATACTACACGCAGGTGATCGACGCGCTATGGCGCTACTGGGGCATTGATCAGCTCGAGCCGACGCTCGCCCGGGCGCGCGAGGCGCAGTTGAGGCTGATCAAGCATCATCAAAGATTGGGGCGCATCGCCGCTCGCCTAATGGAGCGCCGCAGGAAGCGCAAGGAAGGCGCCGCCGACTGACGCAGTTGGCTCGACCGCGCCACAGACGCTATGATCTAAGGGCAGGCGCGAAGTCCGAACACACAGAAAGGCTCTGGCACATGCCCGAATACGTCACAGTGGCGCGCGCCGCTGATGTACCGCCCGGCGAGCGTATCGTAGTGGAAGTCAAAGAGCGCTACATCGCCATCTTCAACGTCGGCGGCACGTATTACGCCATTGAAGATGTCTGCACGCACGATGACGGTCCACTCGCCGAAGGCGAATTGCACGGTCTTGAGATCGAGTGTCCGCGCCATGGCGCGCGCTTCGATATCTCGACCGGCAAGGCGCTCTCGATGCCTGCCACGCAGGACGTGCGGCGCTTCGAGGTGCGCGTAGAGGGCGACGCGCTGCAAATTTTGATCTAATCGCTTCACTCTGTGTGCGCATGACGTGCAGCATGCGCTAAGACAATCTGTTTATCGGAGATCTGACGAATGCTCACACGCCATGCGATGCATCTGTGTGCCATCTTGCTTCTGGCGGCGCTGCTGACTGCTGCGCTCGGCGCGCCAGCTGCACAAGCGCAGCCCGCTCAAACAGCTGAGGCGACGCCTACGGCGCAAGCCACCAAATACCCGCCCTGCCC
>JAGHYP010000200.1 GCA_017743585.1 Chloroflexota bacterium | reverse complement strand
CGCCTTGCCGCGGCCCGGCAGCGTATATGCGCTCGATAGCCTGCCCGAAGTGCGCCATGCCATAGCTACGCAACGCAGCGGCGGCTACAGCATTGAATCGCGCCTGCTCTCTGGGGCGCTGCGCGAATTCATGGTGGCTCACGCCGTGCGCGCCTTGTTGATCATACCACTTGCCACAGCGCCGACGACTGCTGACACCTTGCACACTGAAGTCGTCGGCGTGGCGTTGGCGCTGGAAAGCCGCCACGATCGGCACTTCAGCGAGGAGGAGCGCATGATGGTGGAAGCGCTGGGCAGCCAGATCGCCTCTGCGCTGCGCCAAGCGCGCCTATACGCCGAAGTGCGCGACCTCGAAGAGATCAAATCGCACATGCTCCGCATGGCGTCTCACGATCTGCGCAATCCGCTCAGCGTGGCAATCAATTACTTCGAGATGCTGCTCGATACGCTCGGCAGTTATGCGTTCAACGATCGGCAAAAGCGCTACATTCAGAGCGTGCGCGACGCGCATCAGACCATGCGCATGTTGATCGAAGACCTGCTGACTTTAGAGAAGATTGAGAGCGAGCGCGAGGCGGGCTGGCAAGTGGTCAATTTCAACGAGCTGGTGGCAGCTGAGCTTGAAGCGCAGCGCGACGCAATCGCGCTGAAGCGTCACACGCTCACCACACAGCTGCCCAGCACTCCCTTGCGCGTGCGCGGCAACGCTTCGCAGCTGCAGCGCGCCATAGGTAACCTGATTGATAACGCCATCAAGTACACGCCTGATGGCGGCTTGATCCAAGTGCGGCTGAGCGCCAAAGAGCGCCGCCTGCTCTTCGAGGTGCAAGATAACGGCTACGGAATCAGCAAGGAGCGGCAAGAGCGGCTGTTCAGCAGCTTCTACCGCGCGCGAGAGCCGGGCACTGAACACATCAGCGGCACAGGGCTGGGCTTGAGCCTTGTGCGCACAGTGATCGAGCGGCACGGCGGCAAAGTGTGGGTCAATAGCGAAGCGGGCATCGGCAGCATCTTCAGCTTTTGGCTGCCGTTGCTCCAAGAGGACGGCTCTTAGAGGCCGGGCGCGTTGATATGACTGCGCAGCTGCGCCGCCAACGCGCCGAACTCGGGCGAATGCACCATCGCCAAGCGGCGCGGCCGCGGCAACGGCACGTCGAGCGTCGCGCTGAGCCTGCCCGGGCGCGCCGTCAGCACCAAGACGCGATCCGCCATGAAGATCGCCTCTGTGATGCTGTGCGTCACCATCAGGATTGTCTTGCGCGTGCGCTGCCATAGGTCGAGCAGCTCCAGCTGCATCAGCTCGCGCGTCATGGCGTCCAGCGCGCTGAACGGCTCATCCATCAGCAAGACCGCTGGATTCTGGACTAGGGCGCGTCCGAGCGCAGCGCGCTGCGCCATGCCGCCTGAGAGCTGGCTCGGATACGCCTCAGCGAATTCCGCCAATCCCAGTTGAGCGAGCGCCTGCTGAGCGATGCTGCGGCGCGCCGCGCGCGATACGCCGCGCAACGCCAAAGGCAGCTCCACGTTGGCGCGCGTGCTGAGATAAGGCAGCAAGGTTGGCTGTTGGAACAAGATGCCGATCTCAGGGAGCGGCGCTGAGATCGGCTCGCCGTTGAAGAGCGCCTGACCTGCGCTCGGCTTCAGCAAGCCGGCCGCGATGCGCAGCAAGGTCGTCTTGCCGCAGCCGCTCGGCCCGATCAGACAGACGAACTCGCCTGCCGCTAGCTCAAAACTGATGTTGTGCAGCACCTCTAGCGCGCCGAAGCGCTGCCAGACGCCCTCAAGACGCAACATGACGCTACTCGTACGACTCAGGCAGGAATTCGTTCGTGTAAGCGTCCTGATAGCCTTCAATTGAGTCGATCAAGCCCATCGAGACGAGCGTCTCAGCCGTCAAGCGCCATGACTCGTCCGTGCTTTCGCCGAGTCGCTCGGCCTTCCATAGCTCGATCGAGCGCAGCAAGACCTGCTTTTGGATCGGATCGTCCTCAGCCAGATTTTCCACGAATTTGCGGCTGATCTGGTAAGCGAGGTCAGGGTTGGCAATGGTCAGCGCTAGGCCGCGCCCGTATGCTTCTGCCATGCCGCGCACCAGCTCAGGGCGCTCGGCGATGGTCTTCTCGTTAGTGACCAAGCCATTCGAGACCAGATCGGCGTAATCGCTGATGGCGATCACGTCCACTTCGAAGCAGCGCGCCGCGATCTGCAGCGGCTCATTGGCGATGTAAATGACCGAGGCGTCCACTTGCCGCTCGCAGAAGATTGGCGCGGTATCGTAGCCGATAGCGCGCACCTCGCGCAGGTCGCCCTCTTCCAGCTTAGCTGCGTTCAACAGCGCCTTCAAGCCGAAGTAGCTGGCGCCGAACTTACCCGGCACGCCGACGATCTTGCCTTTCAAGTCCTGCGGCTTGCGGATCGGGCTATCCTTCGGCACCATCACGCCGACAGGGAAGCGCTGATACCAACGGAAGAAATACTTCACGGGTGCGCCTCGCGCGCGCGCCAACAGCACCTGCTCGCCGCTGATCATGCCGAATTGCAGGTTGTTCGTGGCGATGCGCGTCAAGCCGTCGGTCTCATCGAAGCCGTGTTCGATGGTCAGCTCGATGCCATTCTCGCGGAAGAAGCCTTGGTCGATCGCCACGTAGACGGGCGCGAACTGCACGTTCGGGATGTAGCCCAAGAAGAGCGTGATCGGCGTCAGCTCGGAGTTGCTCGTCGAGCCATCTCGGCGGGGCAGCGTAGCGCCGCGCGTCGGCTCGATAGTTGGTTCAGCAGTTGGTTCAGCGGTTGGTTCGGTAGTTGCCTCCGCAGTCGGTTCAGCGGTTGGCTCGGTAGTCGGTTCAGCAGTCGGCGCGCTGTGAGCTTCTTTGCCTACACTAGACCCGCCTCCTTCCTTCTTCACCTCGCCTTGCTCTTTCTTCGCGACGCCGACCTGTGGCTCGCCTGTCACTACGCACGCTGAGAGCACGAGGCTCAAGGCCAACAGAACAGCTAGCAACTTTCGCATGATCTACCTCTTAGGATGGAGTTGTGAAGCTGAAGCTATGGTCATGGTTGCGGCGCACGCCAGCGCAGCGCACGTCGCTCCAGACGCGCTACGCCTTCATAGAGCAAGAGCGCGAGCGCCGTCAGCGTGAAGACGCCAACCATGACGCCTGCAGGGTTATACACAAAGCGCGATGAGAAAATCATGAACCCTAGGCCTGCTGTCGCGCCGTATGCCTCGCCCACCACTGTGCCTACTACTGCCAGAGTCACGCTGACCTTCAAGCCGCCAAATAGCGACGGCGCAGCAGATGGCAGCTCAAGGCGATAGAAGGTCTGCCATGGCGAGGCATTCAGGGCGCGGAACAACTCGCGCAGCTCAGCAGGCACGCTGCGAATACCCACAAACGCGGACATCAGCATCGGGAAGAACACGATTAAGGCGGCGACAACGCTCACAGAGGCGATGCCAGGGCCGCCCAAGCGCGTGATCAGGATCGGGGCGATGGCGATCAGCGGCACTGCCTGAAAGCCGACCACATACGGCCCCAGCGTGCGCTCAGCGAAGCGGTTGCGCGCGATCAGGTAGCCGAGCAGCAAGGCGCTCGGCACGCCCAAGCACAGTCCGAGCGCTACCTCCAGCACGGTCGTGCCGAGATGGTTGAGCAGCGTGCCGTTGCTCAGCAGCTGCCCAAAAGTCTGCCAGACTGCCTCAGGCGTGGCGATCACGAAAGCAAGACTGGCGGACTCGCGCGTTTGGAAGTGCCACAGTGCCAAGATGGCCAGTGCGACCAGCAAGGCGGGCAGCCGATACCAAAGGCGGCGGAGGAACGCGAAGCGCGGCTTGGTGTAAGGCGGCTGAGCAGGTTGTGCAGTTTGGCTGATCGTCTGCGCCATGAGCATCCCTCGATTGCTGAGCAGCATCGGGACGGGCGCAGAGGAAGCGAAGCGCACTCGCGGCGCGTAAGCGCGGAGTTAGCTTAAATTGCCATGCAGCGACAGCAAGGCCTGCCTCACAATTGCTCGAGCCTTGCCGTTAACCTTCTCCCATCCGGACTATGACCGTCGGCTTCGGTGTCTCACCGAATCCACCGCTCAGCGCGGAGCTGAGACGGGTCGCGGGCTAGGCGCTCAAGGCGCATCACCGCCGGTGGGGAATTCCACCCCGCCCCGAAGGTCTGCATTTCGTTTATTGTATCGAAGAATATACCACTTTGCGCCAAAAAACACAAGTGATTAGTCAGGTTGCACTGTGGCAAGGGCGCTCAGGCTGTGATAAACTGGCTGCGCAATTACCCGCCTTCAAGTTCATGCGTTTGGGGGAGAGAGATTCCTGTGAGGCACAGCAAACTGCTCCTAGCCATAGCAGCGTTGATCACGCTGGCGCTGAGCGTGCCTGCCGTCAGGGCGCAAGATGACCCAACTCAGCGCATTCCGCCGATCTTGCCCGATCTTGGCGGTCGCGTGATCACAGCCGTCTCATCGAACGATTACACGCCTTTCGCCTTCGTGGATCAGACGCTCGGCAAGAATGTCGGCTTCGAGTACGAGCTGTTGGACGAGATCTGCCGCCGCCTGAACTGCGTCCTCAAGCATGAGGAGCGCGCTTGGGACGGCATGTTGGCAGCGATAAATCGGCGCGAGTACGACCTAGCGCACGTCGGAATCACTATCAAGGAAGAGCGCAAGGAATTGGTGGATTTCTCCGACCCGTTCACAGTGGTCGAGCTGCGCTTGCTGGTGCGCGCCGACGAAACGCGCTTCAAGAGCCTGAAGGAGCTGCGCGAGAACGCCGCCTACAAGTTCGGCGCGCACCCTGGCACCACGTCCTACTTTGTAGCGCTCGATATCGTCGGCGCGGAGAACGAAGCGACGCGCATCGTGCCGTATGACGGCTTCGCCATCGCCGTTGAGGCGCTGATCAAAGGCGACGTGGACGCCGTGGTGGCGGACACAGTCAGTGGCGTCGGCTTCATCGGCGCGACCGCCAACAAGTTGAAGCTGCTGGACGATATCATCGGCATGGATCCGCTCGGTTTCGCCTTCCCGAAAGGCAGCGATCTGGTCGAGCCGTTCAATCTAGCGCTTGCTTCCATGCGCTACGACGGTTACCTGAAGTATCTCGAGAACAAATGGTTCTTCCTCTTCCAACCGTGAGTGATGTGCCGCGGCACGCGACGGGCAGGCGCGAATCTGCCCGTCGCCTTCCGGCGTGTGTGAGGGATCAGC
>JAGHYP010000199.1 GCA_017743585.1 Chloroflexota bacterium | reverse complement strand
GGAAAAATGCGCGCCGCCATGTATGTGTAGAGCGCCGCGCCGCCAAAAAAGCCGCCGAGCATCGCGCTGAGCTGCCATCGCTCGCGCCGCCTGAGCGCGATGAACAGACACCATAGCGACAAGGCTTCCAGCAACGGCTGCGGGCTGGTGCGAAAGCCTTGCCGAGTCAGCCAGACTTGCGGGCCGTTCACGGCCAGCCACGCGCCGCCGCACAGCGCAATCAGCGCACCGTTCCGCGCGCCGCCGAACATGGCGAGGCCCAGCGCAATGGTCGCCGCCACGCTCAAAATGCCAAGAAAGGCGCTGGTCAAGCGCGTGGCGAAGATGTCCGTGCCGAAGATGCGCAACAGCGGCACAGAGAGGTAGTAAAATAGCGCCTCGCGTCCGCTATACGCCGCGACCACTGGGAAAGGCCGATAGCCGTAGAAGGCGATATCGCGCCCGAGCAGCATATCGGCTGCTTCATCGTAGTGCAGAGCGGGCGGGAAGCGGCGCAGCTCGGCGAGGCGCAGCCAAGCTGCCAAGAGCAACACCGCGAGCGCGAGGAGCACATAGAGGCGCCTCGACATAGCCTAGCGCGAAAGCGGCGTCGGCGTGACGTAGCTTTCAGGCAGCTCAGGCACGAAGTCTACCTCGAATATCCACTGCCACAGCTTGCCTGTCAGGAAGAAGCGCTTGGTCTCAGCATCGTAGGCGATGCCGTTCAGCGTGCCTGAGCTCCCTATTGCCTTGCGCTCTTCGGGCGTGAGCAGATTCGAGGCATCAATGATGGCAGTGATGCGCCCTGTCCGCTTATCAATGCGCAAAATCTGATCGCTGAACCAAATGTTGGCGTAGATCGAGTCGCCAACGCACTCCAGCTCGTTCAAATTGCGGATCGGCACGTCGTCCAGCACGATCTCGAGCTGGCGCACGACGCTGAACGTCTCAGGGTCGCGCACGTACAGCACATGGCTGCCGTCGCTCATGTACAGCTCATCCGCCTCTTGGTCGTAGCACAGCCCCCAGCCCTCGCCGGTGTACGTGAATGTCTCGCGCTGCTCGAACGTCTCTAGGTCGTAGACGAAGGCGACCTGCTCCTGCCAAGTGAGCTGAATCAAGCGCTCGCCGACCAGCGCCAAGCCCTCGGCGAAGAACCGAGCAGGCAGGTTCAGCTGCTGCAGCACTTCGCCTGTCCGCATGTCCACTTTGCGCAGCGTGGATCGACCGTGCAATCCTGTGCTTTCGTAGAAGAAACCGTTGTGGATCAGCAAGCCTTGCGTGAAGGCGCTCGGATCGTGCGGACGCACTGAGTGAATCTGGACGCGCAAGCGCTCGGGGGGCGGAGTCTGGGCGTGCAGCGAGCGCAAGGGGGGCGTCAGCGCGACCAGCAGCGCAAGACTCAACCAAAGGCGCAGTTGCCTAGCCATAAACGATGCCTTCCCAGATGCTCGGCTCATTCTAGCGCTCTGGCAGCGGGCTGCCAAATGACGGCGCGGCGATGTTTTGTGCATTTTCCACAAGCTGTGTCAAGACTCGACCCGTTGACGGCGGCGCGCTTTCATGTTAATGTGATTGCACAATAGTGAGAGCAGAAAGTGCCGCTCTGATCATGTACGCTGCAGGCAGCCAGACTGTGATTTACTTCGGCTATTCGTTTAGCTACTTTACAGGCGAAGGACCTGTAGAGCGGCTCGTGCCTGCATGCGGATAGCCACCAGAGTGAGCAAGGCAATTCCGAAGGCGCTGAGTGTTACGCTCAGCGCCTTTTTTGCGTAATAGAGCGCGCTTGAAGGTCGCAGGAGAGGAAGGAGGTCAAAGTGAGCGAAAGCCAACCGCTTCGGCAGCCGCTTGTCTGCCGAGGCATACGCGGCGCAACAACTGCCGATGCCGATACCGCTGAGGCCATCCTGAGCGCCACGCGCGAGCTGCTGATCGAGCTGATCAAGCGCAACGGGGTTCGCCAAGAAGACGTCGCCAGCATCTTCTTCACCACCACGCCCGACCTGACCGCTGAGTATCCGGCATTGGCAGCGCGCCAGCTCGGTTGGCACGAAACAGCGCTGATATGTTCGCAAGAGCTGAACGTCCCAACGGGCTTGCGCCGCTGCATCCGCGTCCTGATCCACTGGAACACGACACGCAGCCTGCACGAAATCCAGCACGTCTACCTTCGCGAAGCGGTCCATCTGCGCCCAGATCGGAGCATCGAGCTGCCTGAGGCTATCCAGCAAATTAAGCTATCTGATCGAGAGGAGGTGTGAGAGCTATGATCATCGTCATGCAAATTGGCGCCACTGCCGCCCAGATTTCTGCCGTGATCGCGCGGGTGAAAGAGCTTGGCTTCCAAGCGCACTTGAGCGAAGGCGAAGAGCGCACGATCATCGGCGTGATCGGCGAAGAGCGCAAGGTGGAAGACCCTGATCAGTTCACATTGATGGAGGGCGTGGAGCGCGTCATGCGCGTGTCGCACCCGTACAAGCTGGCAAGCCGCGAGTTTCATCCGCAAGATACGCTCGTGGCGCTGAACGGAGTGAAGGTCGGCGGCAAGCAGATCGTGCTGATCGCCGGCCCATGCTCAGTCGAGAGTCGGCAGCAGATTTTGGAGATCGCGCATGCCGTCAAAGAAGCGGGTGCGACCGCGCTGCGAGGCGGCGCCTTCAAGCCGCGCACCTCGCCATACTCCTTTCAAGGACTCGGCGAGAAGGGCTTGGAGCTGCTAGCCGAGGCGCGCGCTGCGACAGGCCTGCCGGTGGTGACCGAGGTGATGGAGCCAGGCCTAGTGCCGCTGGTGGCGAAATACGCCGATGTGTTGCAGGTCGGCGCGCGCAACATGCAGAACTACGCGCTGCTACATGCAGTGGGCGCCTCACAGCACCCAGTGCTGCTCAAGCGCGGCATGATGAGCACAATGGAAGAGCTGCTGATGTCAGCTGAGTACATCCTCTCGCACGGCAATACCCGTGTCATCCTGTGCGAGCGCGGCATCCGCACTTTCGAGACCTACACGCGCAACACCTTCGATATCAACGCGATCCCTGTCCTGAAGGCGCGCACGCACCTGCCAATCATTGCCGATCCAAGCCATGCCACAGGCAAGCGGGAATACGTCCTTGCTGCGTCGCGCGCGGCCATCGCCGCTGGCGCCGACGGCCTGATCGTCGAGGTGCATAATTGCCCTGAGCGAGCGCTCTCCGATGGCGCACAATCCTTGCGCCCTGAGGAATTCGTGAAGTTGGTGGGAGAAGTGCGCCGCATCGCCGAAGCAGTCGATCGCACGGTCTAGCGCGTTGCAATCAGTGCATCACGAATTTTCATAGACAGCAAGGCGCGTCGCGTAGGCGCGCCTTTTGCCCTCAAGGCATTTGCTCACGCCGCTTTGCCACTTCCCCGCCATCTTCCCGAATGGCGACGGCGTGTTACAATCGCTCGGCAATCGTGCCGAGTTGGATGCGCCTCGCGTGGCATCGCCTCTGGACTGGCGGCGAGATAGCTATGAGCCATGAGAAGACGCCGCAAGCGGCGCAATCGCCCAACTCTCGCATTCGCGGCGAGAGGTGCTACAATATGCGCAGTTTGTCACAAGGAATGCCCATTGAGCGCAGGTGCGGGAGGCGTTTATGCAGCCTAACGAATGGTTATTCATCGGAATCTTTTTCATCGTGGCGCTGATTCTGCCCGCAGTGCCGATTTTTCTGGCGCAGCTGGTGAGCCCAAAGCGCCCCAACAAGGTAAAGCGAGAAGCCTATGAGTGCGGCATCGAGACAGTGGGCGACGCTTGGGTGCAATTCAAGGTGCAGTATTATCTCTACGCGCTAGTCTTCCTGATCTTCGACATCGAGATGCTCTTCTTGTTCCCATGGGCGGTCGCCTACAATCAGCTTGGGCTGTTCGCGCTGGTGGCAATGGCGAGCTTCGTGGGCATTCTGGGCGTCGCGCTGATCTACGCATGGCGTAAAGGTGCGCTGGAGTGGCTCTGAGAGGTAGCGAAGCATGGCAGAATTCTTGATAAGCTCGGGCTGGGATGCCAACCTGGCGCGGATTGTCGCTTCCGTGCTAGGCGCAGTGGTGCTGGCCTCCTTCGGATTGGTGTGGGTCATCTTCTCAATCTGGCTGGAGCGCAAGTTCGCTGGGCGCGTGCAGGATCGCATCGGCCCGAATCGGACGGGGCCGTACGGACTGTTCCAGACCTTCGCAGATGTCGGCAAGCTGCTGACCAAAGAAGACATCACGCCGCAAGGCGCTGATAAGCACGTTTACAATTTCGCGCCGATCTTGGCAGTGGCAGGCATCCTCGCCATTTTCGCCGTCATCCCGTTCAATCATGCATGGATAGGCGCTGATTTGAACATCGGCGTGCTGTACTTTGTGGCGGTTGGCTCGCTGGCGACGTTGGCGATCTTGTTGGCAGGCTGGAGCAGCAACAATAAGTATGCCCTGCTGGGCGCCTTCCGCGCGATTGCCGCGCTGATCAGCTACGAAGTGCCGATGATCCTCTCTCTGGCAGTGCCTGTGATGCTGGCAGGCTCGATGAGTATGCAAGATATCGTCAAGGGGCAGAGCATCGCCTATATTTTCGTCGTGCCTGTCAGCGCGCTGATCTTCTTCATCTCGCAGCTGGCGGAAGTTGGGCGCTCGCCCTTCGACCTGATCGAGGCGGAGTCGGAGATCATCGCCGGCTTCAACATCGAGTATTCGGGCATGAAGTTCGCGATGTTCTACGCGGCAGAGTTCATCCATGCCTTTGTGATCTGCATTTTGACGGCAGTGCTGTTCTTGGGCGGCTGGCGCGGCTTTGGCGCTGGGGAGCCGGGCTACGAGCTATTCGGCTTCATCATGCTGATGGTGAAGTCAGTGGCAGTCTACATCTTGGTGATGCTAGTGCGCAGCACCTTGCCGCGCATCCGCATTGACCACATGATGGCGTTCAACTGGAAGTTCCTCGTGCCGCTGGCGCTGGTCAACTTGCTGGTGGTGACGTTCTTGGCGCGTCCGCTCGTGCCGGATTACGCGGCAGCGGAGGCGCTGGTGGCGCAAGGCGGCTTGGCGGGGCTGATCGGCAGCATTTTCGGCGCGGGCTTCATCGCAGAGCTGCCCAGAGCGGTCGTCCTGCTCATCGCAAACGTGATCCTGTTCGTGGTGGCGACGCAACTCTTGCATCGCTATGGCGAGGCGCAGCGCGCCAAGCTGGGCATACGACCTGTGGCGCCCGTGCGCGCGCCAGCTATGGCATCTGACTGACAGCACGGCACTCGTA
>JAGHYP010000005.1 GCA_017743585.1 Chloroflexota bacterium | reverse complement strand
GCGAAAAAAACGACCGCGCCGATATCGTGGACTGCCAGCAACTCATCAGGTGGCACGTTTTCGCGCAGCCAATGCGCCGCCGCCACCATCTCTGAGTTGATCATCTGCACATCCTCGGCGAAGACGCGTGCGCCGATCAGCGCGAAGATCGGAAACAACACAAGGCACAACGTCCACAGGCTGCGCACTGCCACGCGCAGGAATGCGCTCCGTCTGCGCGCCGCAAGCCTCTTGCCAAGAATCAGCGTGCCGCCTACGCCGATCACGATGAACGTCGGCAAGGCAGGTATCACATAACGTCCGTGCTGATAGCTGGCGGGCAGAAGCAGCGCGTAGAGCAAGATCAGCGCGAGCGGCCACAGCAAAGGCAGCAACACGAACGCGCGTTCCGGCGGCATATGCCGGCGCAGCAGATCGCTCACAGCGAACAACGCGCCGATGCTCAACGAGATCTGCGCGCCTGCCGTCAGCGGTCGCAGCATCTCGATGAAGTTGGTGAGCAGGCCGCGGGCCAAAAGCGGCGCGAATTGCGCCTGCTTGGCATTGAACGTGTTCGGCAATGGCGCGCCGCTCACGCTCAAGTTGAGCAGAAGATATGGGGCAAGGCAAACGCTGCCCGCGATTGAAGCGCCGATCAGCCATGCGAGCGCGCCGCGCCGATCACGGGCCAGCGCAGGCAGAAGCGTCACGCCGATCATGCCCGCTAAAAGCATCCCTTCAGGGCGCGCCGCGATGAGCGCCGCGCAAACTGCGCCCAGAGCAGCGCCGCCGAACAAGCGCGCGCGCGGCCTCAGCTCAGTTCGCAATTGCCGCGCTGCCACTTCAAGGGCGACGATCGCGAGCGCAGCGAAGAGCGCGGTTTCCATGCCGCTCGCCGCGCTCCAGATCAAGTGCCACGTCAGGCAGAGCGCTGTGCCCGTCCACCAGCCGATGTTTCGCACGCCTGCGAACAGTCGCTCTGCCAAGCGCGCGCCGAACATGCCTATCAGCGTCAGCGCCGCCGCGCCCAAGAGCGCTGTCCACAGCATGTACGGCAAGCGCAGCGCATAGCCAAGCGCCAACAAAAGCGTGTATAGCGGCGAAGTCGAGCCGCCGCTCGGCACGCCTGCCACAAATGACCACGTGCCTGTCTGCGCTAGATTGCGCCCGTATGTCTGATGAATCCAAGCGTCGTCAAGTGGAAAGCCAAGCCCGCCGCTGTTGTGCGCCGCCAGCAGATAGCCAAAGACGCCGATCAGCGCCAGAAGCGCGAAGAAAGCGTCGCGACGGCGCAGCTCAGTTAACTTCACCCCCCTCTCCTTGCGCGCGCACGCGATAAATGCGCACTGTGCCATCGTAGTAGAGAGGCTCGAGAAAAGACGGCACATCCTGCCCGCGCCACAGCGCTCCCATCGGCTGTGTGTGGTTGCGATCTACCACGACGTGCGTCACGCCATAGCGCGCCGCTAGGTCGCTGATGCTGCTCGGCGGCGCATTCGGCAGCACGACGCCCATGTTGCCAGTGAAATAGTACAGCGCCGGCGGATCGTTGATCATCACAATTGCCTCGCGCGGCAGATTGAGCGCTGTGTAGAACGCGCCGCTATTGTTCCACTCAGCGCGCTTGTTTCCGAGCGTCCACAGGCTGAGCGAGATCGCCCACAAGGCGAGCGCGCTGCCGAAGACGGCCTTCGCTTGGCTCAGTCGCCATCGGCGGCGCAGCGCGATGTAGGTTAAGGCGTCGTCTAGGCCAACTGCGCCGAGCGCCGCCCAGAACGGCACGAGCGCCGCGCCGCTGTGAAATAAGCCGCCGCGCGCGCCGGGAAACGCGAAGATGAAAGTCATCAATGCGAAGAGAAGCGGCGCGTAGAGCAGGAAGCCGCTCAAGACCGGCTCGTCGCGCTTGCGCCACGCGCCGTAGAGCATCAGCGGCAGCATCGCGATCATGCCTTGCTCGCCGATGAAGCGCGGCACGTTCACGCTCAGCGCCCACAGCCGCGATCCGATGATATTTTCAACGCCCCAGCTCAAAAAATCGGTCAGCCTGATGCCTGCAGGATAGTTGGCGATTTCATCGTAGCTGCGCATGAACGCCGTCTCTAAGCCGCCGATTGGCAGCGGCGCGCCCGTGACCGCCAAAGTGCGCAGCCACCACGGGGCCATCAGCGCGCCGTAAGCGAGGACGCCTGCCATCGCCGCGCGCAGACCCTCGCGCAGCGCCGCGCGCCACATAGCCACTACAGGCAAGATCACAAGCAAGAGCAAGCCATCCGAGCGCGTCAAGTGTGCGAGCGCGGCACAAGCGCCGCTCAACGCGAACCATGTCCAAAGGCCTGTCTTGCGACCGAGTCCCATGCTCAGCAGGCTGAGCGCGCCGAAGACGCCAAATGGCGCAACAGTGGACGTGGTGAACCAATACGGAAAGTAATAGCCGCTGAACAGGGTCAGCAATGCGGCAAGCCAAGCCCCGCCCCGCGATTTGCTCAACAGCGCGCCGAGCGCATACCCTAGAGCTGCCGACAACGCGTAGAGCGGCAGGAAAGCGAGCTGCGCTGCGCCAAAATGCACGCCGAACAAGCTCATGCCGCCGAACGCGACGAATGACGGCAGCGGCTGCCAGTATAGATGGCTCGGAATGGGCAGACCTGCAGGCGCGCCGATGTACGTCCAGATGGCGGCGTCGGTCATGCCTAGGCCACTTGCCATGCGCTGCGCTGCGTTGTAGTAGTAGAAAGCATCCGTGTAGCCGGGCTGCTCGATCAGAATCGACGCCGCCGCGCCGATCAAAAAAGCAAGAAACACCACACGCAGCATGTCGCGGCGGTAGATAGGCGCAACACGGCTGAAGAACATGCCCATATCCTGCTCGGCAAATGGCGCGCGCCAATTATAGCGCGCCGTGATGCCCTTGCACTCAACCGAGAGAGCGATGGCGCCCAAGCTCAATCGCGCCACCAAGCGCCCGATACATTCGGCGCTCCCGCTCTCTCCGCTCAAATTCAGACCGTCAGAAGCTCGCTCGCCTAGTCGCGGCGCGGCTGCGCACAGATACTCACTACTATTAGGACGTAGCGCTCAGCTCAGCGCGCCGCGTGAGGCGCCTCGCTTGACAGACGCGCCGCGCCGTTATAAAGTCTCACTCAATAGCGGCTACTCTGTTCAGTTCGCATGTTCAAGCAAAGCAGGAGTTGGCATGGCACGTATCGAAGGTGTAGACCTGCCGCGCGATAAGCGCGTTGAAGTGGCGCTCACCTACATCTATGGCATTGGCAGACCGCGCAGCAGGGAAATTTTGAAAGCGACCAATGTTGATCCGAACAAGCGCGTGCGCGACCTGACCGAAGCGGAGATCACGCTGCTGCGCGACGCAGTCAGCAACTACCGCGTGGAAGGCGAGTTGCGCCGAGAAGTGCAGCTCAACATTAAACGCCTGATCGAGATCGGCTGCTACCGCGGCTTGCGGCATCGTCGTAATCTGCCTGTGCGCGGTCAACGGACGCGCACGAACGCGCGCACCAAGCGCGGCCCGAGGAAGACAGTAGCCGGGCGCGGTCGTCGGCGCGGCGCAAAGAAGAAGTGATTGGGCAGGGCGCAGCGCACAGGCTGCAAATCCTGCCTATGCAGGGCCTTGGTATTCTGCTACAATTGAAGCATTGCACAGGCGCTATGCCTGCGATGAGATGGAGTGAGCTATGAGCAAATCAGGCGGCGCGGCGCCACGTCGCAGCGGGCGCCGCGCTACGGTCAAAAAAGTCAAACGGAATGTCCCCTACGGGCAGGCGCATATTCACGCCACGTTCAACAACACGATTGTCTCGATCACCGATCAGCAAGGCAACGTGATCTGTTGGGCGAGCGCTGGCACTGCAGGCTTCAAAGGCAGCCGCAAAAGCACGCCCTATGCGGCGCGCATGGCAGCGCAGCAGGCCAGCGATGCCGCAAAAGAGCATGGAATGCAAGAAGTAGATATCTTCGTCAAAGGCCCAGGGCCTGGGCGCGAGTCGGCGATTCGGGCTATTCAAGCCAGTGGCTTGCACGTCCGCTCGATATCGGATGTGACGCCTGTGCCGCACAATGGCGTGCGCCCGCCCAAGAAACGGCGCGTCTAGCGATCTTCCCGACGCATTCGTTCAGCATCAAGGTGTAAACACACAAGCTGTGTGGAGGAAGCCTACCTAAATGGCAAGATACATCGGCCCTGTCTGTAAGTTATGCCGCCGTGAAGGCGAGAAACTGTACTTGAAAGGCGCGCGCTGCATGTCGCCAAAGTGCGCACTCGAGAGGCGCAACTATCCGCCTGGTCAGCACGGCAAGGAAGCCTCGTTCCGCCGCGACCGCAAGTCAGACTACAGTGCGCAGCTGCGCGAGAAGCAAAAGGCGCGCCGCATCTATGGCGTCTTAGAGCGCCAGTTCCGCCGCTACTTCGAGGAAGCCTCACGCCGCCGCGGCCCGACGGGCGCCAACTTGCTGGAGCTGCTGGAAATGCGCCTTGATAACGTGATCTATCGGCTCGGCTTAGCGGATTCGCGCGCTCACGCGCGGCAGTTGGTCAATCACGGTCACTTCGATGTGAACGGCATACCGACCAACATCGCATCTTATGGCTTGCGCCCGGGCGATCAGATCACTGTTCACCCCAGCAGCCGCAAGTTGCACTACTTCCGAGAGATTCGCGCCTACATGGCGCAACGCCGTACTATGCGCCCTGACTGGCTGGCAATGAAATTTCACAGCGATGGTACTTTCACGGCAACTGTGGTGCGTCCACCTGAGCGCAGCGAGATACAAGAGCCTTTAAACGAGCAATTGATCGTCGAGTACTACTCACGTTAAGCTACTCGCCAATGGTGCCGAGTGAGTTGCCTGTGCGCAGCTCGCCCGATGAGGAGGAGTTGTGATTACCAATTCGCTAGTGCTGCCCAAGATCGAAACCGATGCCAGTTCGCGCAACTACGGGCGTTTCATCATCAGCCCATTAGAAAGCGGCTACGGAGTCACGCTTGGCAACGCACTGCGGCGCGTATTGCTCTCGTCGTTGCCCGGCGCGGCCGTCACCTCGATCAGGATGTCGGGCATCTCGCACGAGTTCTCAGCCGTGCCGCACGTCCGTGAGGACATGATGCAAATCATCATGAACATCAAGCAGCTGCGCGTGCGCCTGACGGGTACGCAATCGGTACGGCTGCGGCTGGTCGTGCGCGGCGAAGGCACGGTGACAGCCGGCGACATCATCTACCCGCCTGAGGTAGAGCCGATCAACCCCGATCTGTACCTGTTCACAGTCGATTCGAGCGATGCGCACCTTGAGATGGAGATCAACGTCGCCACTGGACGCGGCTACAGCCCTGCCGAAGAGCGCGGACGCCTACCTATCGGCGAGCTGCCTGTGGACGCCATCTTCAGCCCGATCAAGCGCGTCAATTTTGAAGTGGATCGCGCGCGCATCGGCCAGCGCACTAACTATGACAAGCTGATCTTGGAAATTTGGACAGACGGCACAATCCGACCGGGCGAGGCGATGAGCCAGGCCGCGCAGCTGCTGATCGAGCAACTGCGGGTCATCGCGGGCGTAGATTTGGATCGTCTGCCCGCGGTCGCACCTGAAGTCGAGCGCGTGAGCGAGAGCAAGCCTTGGGACGAAGAGCGCTACAACATGCCTATCGAAATGCTGGATTTGAGCGTGCGGGTCTTCAACTCGCTCAAGCGCACGGGCATCACCACGGTAGGCGAGGTGCTGGAGATGCTAGAGCGCGGCAGGGACGCCATGCTGGCAATCCGCAACTTTGGCGATAAATCCTTGGAGGAGCTGTTGCATCGGCTGCGCGAGAAGCAACTGCTGCCGCCTGATCACCCGATCAACGCCACATCGAGCAGCGAATCGTCTGCGCGTTGAGCGCACACGGAGGGAAGTATGCGACACCGCATTGCCGGTAAGCAACTCGGACGCAGTCTCGGCCATCGAAATGCGCTGCGCCGCACGTTGCTCACGCAGTTGTTCCAACACGAGCGGATCAAGACGACACGCGCTAAAGCTCAGGCGATTCGCGCCGAAGCTGAGCGCATGATCACCAAAGCCAAGCGCGGCCTGGCGCACCCTGACCCTGCCTATGGCATCTTCGTGCGCCGTCTGTTAGCAGGGCGCTTGAATAGCAAGGCTGTGGTCAAGAAAATCTTCGATGAGCTAGCGCCGCGCTATGCGCAACGCCCTGGCGGCTACACGCGCATTTACCGTCTTGGTTTGCGCAAAGGCGATGCAGCCGAGATGGTGATTTTGGAGCTGGTTGACCGCCCAGGCGAGCAGAAAGGCGATGGCGCGCGGCGCGGCTTGCTAGGTCGCCTGCGGCGCGGGCGCTCCGCTGCCAAGCCGAAGGCAGCAGACGAGAAGTAGCCTTGTTTGTGAGGATGGCGTGGCGCGCTACCGTGCAGTGATCGCCTATGAAGGCAGCGCATTTCAAGGCTTTCAGCGGCTGCGCGGCGCATCAGCGGCGCCGAGCGTGCAAGGCGCGCTTGAAACAGCTCTGGCGCGCCTGGCAGGGCAACCCGTGCCGATCATCGCCGCCGGACGCACAGATCGCGGCGTCCACGCCAGCGGGCAGGTGATCGCCTTCGATTTGGCATGGCGGCACAGCGAGGGCGCGCTGCAAAATGCGCTGAACGCCCTACTGCCCGATTCAATCGCTGTCCTGCAGCTCAGCCGCGCCGCTGCTGATTTCCACCCGCGCTATCGGGCGGTACGGCGCACGTATGAATATCGTATTTACTGCGCGCGCGTGCGCCATCCGCTCCTGGCAAGGCAGGCCTGGCGTGTGACGCCGCCTTGCGAACTCGCCCTGATGAACAGCGCAGCCGCTATGCTGATCGGGCGGCATGACTTTGCCAGCTTCGGCACGCCGCCGCTGGGCGAGCGCGGCACGACTGAGCGCACGGTCTTCGAAGCCGAGTGGCGCGCCTTGCCCGCGCAATATGGCGTGCCGTGCGCCGTCTTCCGCATCACAGCCGATGCGTTTCTATATCGCATGGTGCGGGCCATCGTAGGCAGTCTGGTAGCAGTTGGGCAAGGCAAGCTGAGCCTCGCCGACTTTGAGCAAGCGCTGCGCGCCGCACGGCGCGGCGCCATTCGGCAGCTAGCGCCGCCGCACGGACTGACCTTGGTGGAAGTGACTTTCCCAGAGACAGATGAAGATAACAAGCGGGACGTCGCCTGTTGGAGTTCGCAAGATGAGGTACAAGACCTACACACCTACTCTTGAGAGCGCTGCGCGCGAGCGCAAATGGTATGTGGTGGACGCGACTGATGCGATCTTGGGGCGTCTGGCGGCTCGCATCGCCGCAGTGCTGCGTGGCAAGCACAAGCCGACCTTTGCACCACACATCGATTGCGGCGATTACGTGATCGTCATCAATGCTGCCAAAGTGAAAGTGACGCACGATCGCCTTGATACCAAGTTTTATTATCGCCACTCGCAATATCCGGGCGGCTTCCGCCAGATATCGCTGCGCGAGATGCTCGCCAAGCATCCTGAGCGCGTGATCGAGCTGGCGGTCAAGGGCATGTTGCCGCACAACCGCTTGGGGCGCAAGATGGCGAAAAAATTGAAGGTCTACGCCGGCAGCACTCATCCGCACGGCGCGCAAAAGCCGCAAGTTCTCGATATCTCCGAGGTGAAGAAGGCATGAACGGCAGACGGTACGTCGAAGGCATTGGCCGCCGCAAGGAAGCGACAGCGCGCGTGCGGCTTTATCCAGGCGGCACGGGCATCTTCACAATCAACGATAAGCCCGCCGAGCAGTACTTGACGCGCATGGGCGATCTGGACACAACTCTGCTGCCGCTGCGCCTATGCGGCATGGAGGGAAGCTTCGATATAACCGTCAAAGTGCAAGGTGGCGGCATTACAGGTCAGACCGACGCGATCAAGCTCGGCGTGGCGCGCGCCATCCTGAAGCTCGACCCTGAAAAACGCCCGCTTTTGCGCCAAAACGGCTTGCTCACGCGCGATCCGCGCGCCAAGGAGCGCAAGAAGCCCGGCCTGCGCCGCGCCCGTAAAGCGCCGACCTACACCAAGCGCTAATTTCTGCGCGCTGCAATTGCGATGAAAACGTCCGCCTGTGGGAGCGGACGTTTTCATCAGGTCGGCTTCATCAGATCGGCGAAGCTCAGCGGTAGGTGCTGAGGTAGGCGATGATGTCGCGCAAATCCTTCAAGTCCATCTGATCGGCGTAGTTGGCAGGCATTTGAACCGCCTCGCCGCCCGGCACGATGTAGCGGCTTGGATACAGGATCGACTCAGCAAGATACTGCTCAGCCGTGTAGCCGCTGAACTGATCGAGGCGCAGGCGCACGTTTTGGACGCGCGTGTACGTGCCTGCCGTTGGCGCGAAGCTGTAAGCGGCGCCGCCGGGCGCGCTATGGCAGGCTGCGCAGCCGAAAGAAGTGTACTTCTGCTGACCCGCTGTGACGTCGCCGCCGCTCAGATCGAGCGCTATGATATCCACGCCCGCGCCAAGCACTTCCTTATCAGCTGCCACGGTCCCTTCGCCTGCGATCTTGAAGCCTTGACGGATGTCGTTTGGCGTCAGCTTGAGCGCCTCCTCGCGATAGTTCATGATGAAGGCGACCAAGTTCTCGATTTCATCAGGGCGCAGCGGGCCGCCGGCTTCCTGCCCCCACGCCTGCATGATGTTGCCGTTCCACAACTGACCGCTCGTCGGACGCCCTGCGATCAAGGTCGAGCGCAAATACGCTTCCAAGCCGCCTGTCCAGTTCAGTTCCTTCAGGCGCGGCTCGCGATTCAGCTCCCAGCCTTGCGCGCGTAGCGCTTCAACCTTTGCTTCTTGCTCAGCAATGCGCGGCAGCAGTGCCTCAATCTTCTGCGGCGTGGTCGGATCGAAGAGGCGAATGCGCGTATCCACCTCATCCAGCCGCATTTGAATGCGTCGGCGCTCTTCCGAGCCTTCAGGCGCAGCATCGAGGCGCGCGAGCAGCTCAGCGCGCTCAACGATATCCGCCTGATAGGTCTCCACAGCGCGCACCAGACGGTCGCGCTCGGCGCGCAAGGCGCGCAGCTGATCGTTCGCCACCTTGCCGGGATTTTCATCCAAGAAGAGCATTGGGTTCTTTAGAGCAGGCGCGTAGCCCGCCAAGCCCAAGCCATCTTCGCCGTGGCAGCTATAGCAGTTGTTCAGGTAAAGCTCTGCACCGCGCTCAATTGAGCGCCCTTCCCATTGCTTGGTGAAGACTTCCATGCGCGCTGGCTCGTTGATGATGACCCAGCCAATCAGCAGCATGGTGCCCACGAAGGACGCAATGCCCACTATGATTTTGTTCTGGATGCTCATGTACGGTTCTCGTCCTCAGCGTTCTAGGCTAGGCTGAAGGGCGGCGGCTCAGCGCACGCCGCCCTAACTGCGTCAGTGACCGACGCCCTGATACTCGGAGAGGCGATGGACGAAGACCTGCTTGCCCGAAAACTGAATGGCGGGCACCATGAAGGTCTTCGGAAGACCGTTAGCGTCCAGCTCCTGCCTGCCGTCCACGTCGTAGAGCGACTCGACCATCTTGATCTTGATGCTGCCATCGGGGTTGCGCAGCGGCTTGCCATCAGCGCCCAGCTCAGGCACATTCCAGATCACCTTCAGGTCAATGCGCTTCAGGTCATGCTGATAGTCCGAGACGGTCAGGATGCCCACCACGTTCGGCAGATCCTTGCCCCACTTGTGCTTCAGGCGGACGAACTCTTCCATCAGCTTGCGCATCTTGCCTTCCGGCACGGCTTGGCACAGCACTTCGCGCGATGTATCAGGATACAACAGCGGCCGTGGCATCGTAGCGCCCCATTGGACGTGCTGCAGCTTGTGGTCGCGGTCGAGGTCGCTCGTGCAGTAGGTGCCGTTCACCCAAGCGTCGAATGGCATAGCGCGCACAGGACCGACGCCCTCCATCGGCGCCAGCGCCTGCACTATCTCTTGGTCGCCAGCCGTCTGGACGCCCCACTTCGCTGTGCCCATGTACGAGAGCAACAGCATGACGAAGATGAAGCTTAGCATCAGGCTGAGCTGGAAGCGCCGATGCGCATAACGGCGGCTCTTCGCCACGTCCAAGTAAGGGTAGACGAAGAAGGCGATCAACAAGACTGCTGGCAGCACCAAGCCGAACAGGACCTTATCCCCCAGCTTGAGCAAGCCTTGCAGCCAGTAGAAATACCAAGGCGCTGTGGTATGTAGCGGCGTCACATTCGGGTTGGCGTGCGTCTCCAGCGGCGCGTGGAAGAACCAGATCACCATGACCACCATGACGAAGATGGTCATGCCGAACCACATCACCTCTGTGGTCGCCACATCTGGGATGAAGTAGACGCGCTTATCCATTGGCACGCGCTTAGCTGTGTCCTGACCGATCTCCTCAAGGCGCGGCGGCAAGCTGTGACCATGGAGCACTACCTTGTAGTAATGCACGCCCAAGAAGATCACGGTCAGCATCGGCAGCAGGAAGACGTGCAGCAAGTAAAAGCGCAACAAGCCACCTGCGCCGATATCGGGCGCGCCGCGCAGCAGCAGGTTCAAATTCGTGCCGACGATCTCAGGCGGCGCCGCCTCTGCCATAGACGTGCCAATCGTGACCGCCCAGAACGCCAGCTGATCCCACGGCAGCAGATAGCCCGTGAAGCTGAGGAAGAGCGTCAGCACCAGCAGCACCATGCCCGTGAACCACGTGAACTGGCGCGGCTTCTTGTATGAGCCTGTGGCGAACGTCCGTATGGTATGCAATGCCACCACGATCACCATCGCCTCAGCGCCCAAGCGGTGCAAATCGCGCATGAACTGACCCAGCGGCACGTTGGTCATGATGTTGATCATGTTTTGATAAGCAGCCGTCGGCGAGGGCGTGTAGAAGATCATCAGGAACATGCCCGTGATGATCTCGATCACGAAGGTGAACGTGGAGAGGAATCCGAGGCGGAAAGTTGGGTAGATGCCCGTCACCGCCTGATGATAGTAGCTCGGACGCATGTGCATCCAGAAAGCATCCGCGTGCGGCGTCAAGCGCGGATTCGGGCGCCGCGATGGCGGATCGCCGCGCAATGCCTCGCGGATATCCTGGATGTTCATGCCCGCTGTGATGCGCTCAACCGTCTCATCTATCAGCTCCATGACGGCTTTCCGCACGCCCTTTTCCTTGATGTCATCAAGGAAGGAAGGGAAAGGCAGTACCGACATATTGCACTCCTGAGAGCTCCCTTGCGTTCACTTACGATACACTACACACAAGCGCGCTGAAGTTTTCCTCGTTGCTACGCGCTTGCGATGATCGTGAGGAAATCAGGCTTGACCGATGCTTGCGCCCTTGATCTTCTTGCCCGTGTTGATCTCAATGCGCACGGCGCCATCAATTTTGACAGGGCTGCCGTTCGCGTCCGACTCAATCACGCCAGTAGGCGTGGTCACGCGCACTGCGAAGCGATCGAGGTTGCGCGGCGCCGGCCCTTCAATGTATCTGCCGTCCTCTCCGAACTTCGAGCCGTGACATGGACACTCGAAGCGTCTGTTCACCTCTACCCATTTGAAGAGGCAGCCCAAATGCGTGCAGACCATGTTCAGCGCCACCAAGCCGTTCGGCGTGTGGCTCAACCAATACTTGCCCGTCGGATTGGCGACTGGCGAGGCGCCCACAGCCGGCACTGTGGCCGGATCGACCACGAAAATGCCGCCATACTCACCCTCGCGGAAGCGCGGCAGCGCAAACCAGATGATGGCGCCGGTCGTTTGCGCCAAAAAGACCGCTATGCTGGCGCCCCAGATGTAGTATAAAAACTCGCGGCGGTTGATCGGCTTGACAGCTACCTCACTGCTCGCGGCAGCTGTGGGTGCCGATGCTTCCCTCGTCTGCACAGCAGCTTTCCCCTTAGCGATGGTCTGTGTTGTCATGCCCCCTCCCCCGATCCCTTCGGCACTCTATTGAGAACCCACCAGCCATTTTGTTTTGTGCGGGCCGAGCGCCACGGCATTTGCGCATGTTTTCACTATCGCGATAAGTTTAGCGCGTAGCGCGCAAATTAGCAAGCCGAAAAGCGCGCTCTGCCAAGCCAACTCGAGCGGATTGGCTCAGCCACCTTCCCAAGATGACCGTGCAACCGCTCTCAGCAAGGCTGTGTTATACTCGTGAGCAACTCTCACAGATGTCTCAACAGATGAATGAGGAGCACTTCCTGTGCCAGCTTACGATTTCCGTTGCCTAGATTGCCAGCATCGCGTAGTGCTGCGGTTCTCCTACGCCGAATACGCGACCGCCGAAAAGCGCTGCACGCGCTGTGGCAGCACGAATCTGCGCCGCATCATCACAAAGGTCGCCATTGCCAAGAGCGAGACGACGCGCTTCGCCGATCTGGAAGATGAATCCACGCTGGATGAGTTGGCAGATGCCGATCCTGCCACGCTCGGTCGCTTCATGCGCCGCATGGCAGAGGAGACAGGTGAAGACCTAGGCGAGGAATTCAACACTATTGTCGAGCGCCTTGAGCGCGGCGAAGACCCTGAGTCCATCGAGGCAGATTTTGCCGTCCCCGAAGATACGCTAGAGGACGAAGATAGCGACGCTGAGCCTGCAGCGGCTGCCGAGACGCCCAATGAAACAACTGAGCCTGCTTGAAAACTCGCTCAGCGCCGCCTCCGCGCTCGGAGGCGAGCGATTGATGGCCCTTCTGGGCAAGATCGCCTGGCGCTATGGCTTGCCGCTGCTGCTCTACAGCGCGGCGGTCTGTTTCATCACCTACCCGCTCGTAACCGATCTGGACGGCTGGCTTGCCGGCGCCAGCTACGGAGATGCCTTTGAATATGCGCGCGCAGGCTGGTGGGCAAATTACGCGCTGCGCAACGGGCTCAATCCGTTCTACCAAAGTCTGTTCGGCTACCCCGACGGCTTCTTCAGCGCTGCGCAGTGGTCACAGCCGCTCATCTATCTGCCGACGGCAGTCCTGAACTTCTTCCTGCCGCCTGCCGCAGCCTACAACCTGTATCTGATGACCATCCTCGTCCTGAACGGCATGGCGATGCACAGCCTGTGCTGGTGGCTGCTGCGCAAGCGCAGGCCGTACGTCCGGCAAGGCGGCGCCCTAATCGGCGGTCTGATCCTGACCGCCTATCCAACCTTTCAAGGCAACATTAGCATCGGGATGCTCAATCCGATTGCAGTTTACGCCGTGCCGATCGTCATCTTGTGCGCGCTGCGCATTCTGGAAGGCGAGCGCGCGCGCAGCTTGGTCGTGATCGGCGGCGTTGCGCTGTGGCTGCTGATGTTGGCGAATCTGACGGCGTTCATCTACATCCTGATGCCGCTTGCGCTATTCGGCGGCGGTTACTTTCTGCTGCGCGAGCGGCATTTGCTCACGCGGCGCGCCTTGCTGATGCTGATCGGCATCGCTGCGCTCGGCGGCGCGCTCAGCTTGCCGTTCTACATACCGCTGCTCTTAGAGATCGCGGCGCAGCGCACGCCGTTCGTGCTGTTCGATGGCAGCAAGTTGCATCACAGCACTGATCTGCTCGCCCTGATCGCGCCGTCGCCATTCACCACGTGGACTTTCGCGCCTGAATACAGCCGCGCCGCCATCGGCAGCAACTCGATGGAAGGCACAGGTTACGTCGGCATTCTGACTGTTGCCCTGAGCCTCATCGCGTTGCTGTGCCGCGCTGAGCGCGCGGGTATGTGGCTCCTGATCGCCATCAGCACGATGGTCTTCTCGCTCGGCGGCATGCTCAAGGTGAACGGCGATCTGGCAGTGGTCACCATTGCGGGCTTCGAGACCTACATCCCGATGCCGTATGCGCTTTTCCAAGAGCTGCCGTTCATCAATGTGGCGCGCACGCCGGGGCGTTTCAACGCCACAACAGGCTTGGCGCTCGGCGTCCTGAGCGCGTATGGCACAGCTTGGCTGCTCAGCCGCCTGCCGCGTCCGCGCTTGAGCGCGCCGCGCGTCATCAGCGCATTGAGCGCCTTGATCTTGCTCGATTATCAGCTGTTCTTTCCGTTCATGCGGCATCCTGCGCCGCTGCCTGCCTATCTGAGCGAGTTGGCGGCGCGCGACGACGTACGCGCTGTGCTGGACGTGCCGTACGATGATTACGTGGCGCAAAAAATTGCGCTCTGGCATCAAGTCACGCATCGCAAGCCGATGTTGGCGGGGCATGTCTGGCGGCGTCCGCCGATTCCGCTCGAAAAATTCGGCTTGCTCTCGGATGCGGCGCGCGGCAGGGCGTTTGACCTGCTGAGCGGCGCGCCATTGAGCGCTGAGGCAGTCCGTGCGCTGCTGCGCGCTCACGGCGTGGATGTGGTGACCTATCATCTGTTGCCGATGGACGATCCTGAGGCGCTGCGCATCGGCGAGCGGCTGTTTGGCGCGCCGCGCCATGTGGATAAGCATCTCGCCTTTTTCGAGGTGCCAGCAGCTGATCCACAAGTGCTGCAGACGGTCGTGCCTGCCACATTCGGCGAGGGTTGGTGGCGCGGCACGCGGCGCTGGCTGACCGAGCGCGCGGCGCTATATTTCTACATCCATGACGAGTCAGCGCTGCGGGTGAGCATCGCCCTTGACAAATTGCCGTACACTGAGTCAGTGCAGGCGTTTTTGGGCGGCGAGCGGCGCGCTGTGAGCAAGGCTGGGCAGCTCAATGTGTGGCATTTCGGCGCGCCAGGCTTTCACGCGATACAGCTGAGCGCTGAGTGTGTCCGCGTGTTGCCCTGCCTGCTTCCCGACGAGCCGTGCGCTGAGCAAGCGCCGCGCAAGCCGATCTGTGCCAGCGCCGCGCTGCAGAGCGTGCGCGCCGAGCAGGAGCGCGCATGGCAGTCAGCGGACGTCCAGCTGGGCAGCGGCGTGCAATTGATCGGCTTCAGATTGCCTGAGGCGGCGCGCCGCGGCAGCTCAGTCTCGGTCGTGACGGCTTGGCGCGCGTCCGAGCGGCTCGCCGAAAACTATCATCAGTTCGTCCACTTGGTAGACCAGACAGGCGCGCTGATCGCGCAGGATGATTTCCAGCTCGGTCGCGGCGCTTTTCCAACCAGCCGCTGGGCAGCTGGTCAGCGCTGGACAGAGGCGGCGTCCCTCGCGCTTCCTGACGACTTGCCCGAAGGCACGTATCGCGTCTTCACGGGCTGGTATCGCTTGATTGATGGCGCGCGGCTGCCTGTGCAAGGCGATCGGCTCGGCGCGCGCGACGGCTTGGTCTACTTGGGCGAGATCAGGGTGCGTCCGTAGAGGTGGAGAAGCCTTGCCAAGACTCAGCGAAGGCGCGAATGGCCATCTGGTGGCGCGCCGAGAGCTGGATGAACGGACGGCGCGCCTTCACGAATTGAGTCGCCGCCTCAACGCTGAGTCCGCACGCGATCAGGTAGCAGATCACAAGAGACGGCGCGCGCCCGAGCCCGCCTGCGCAATGCACATACACGCTGCGTCCCGCGCTGATGTTGGCGTGAATGAATCGGACGCCGCGCTGCAATTGCTCAAGGGCAGGCGGCGTGCCGTCAAAAGTCGGCAGCCATAGATAGTGCGGCGTATAAATGCCGCTCTGCCGATCATCCCACTCAACGCGCAAGTTGACGAGCGCGCTGACCGACCACTTCTGCAATTTCGCCCAGCCCGCCGCGCTGATCTGCCCGCCAAGCCACAGACGGTCGGTCAGGCGCGTCAGGCGGCGGATCGGCGGCAGGCGGCCGTGATCGCCGATGCGCGAGATTGCATACCACAAGCCGACCATCGGCTTGGAGAGCGCCCAGCTGGGCAGGGCTGCCGTCGCCCCTGCTAAGACGCCGATCTCAGACATTCTCAGAACTCTTTGCTTCCCTTCAGATTGCCTGCTGCGGCGCGCGCCAATAGGCCGCTCTTGTAATCGTAGATCGTGCGCATCTTCTCCCTGTGCGCCTCAAGCGCGAGCCGAATCAGCTCATCCACCACTTGGCTGGGCGTCATCCCTTCCGCCTGCCATAGGTAGAAAGCGAGCGAGCCGGGCAGCGTGTTGATCTCGTTCACGTAGGGCTGCTCATCTTTGAGCAAGAAATCCACGCGCGCCGTGCCGCGTCCATCAATCGCGCGGAAGGCGCGCACCGCCAGCTGGCGGATTTGCTCCGTGAGCGCTTCGGGCAGCGGCGCGGGAATCTTACGCTCAGCGCCTTTCATGCCTTTGGCGGCGCCGCCGCGCATGTATTTTTCCTCGTACGTCAGGAATTCCTCGTAACTGATCGGCTGCTCTAGGAGCGAAGCGCGCACATCAGTGTTGCCGAGCAACGCGCAGTTGATCTCAATCGCGCCTTCTAGCGCAGGCTCGACAATCACTGCCCGATCCAAGCCAAAGACGACGTCGAGCGCGGCAGCTGCCGCTTTCGCGTCCCTCGGACGGCTGATGCCAACGGACGAGCCGAGCGTGTTCGGCTTGATGAATAGCGGATAGCCGAGCGCTTCAAGGCGCGCTAGCACGTCGGCGCGCGCTCTCAGCCATTCAGCGCGGCGCACCACCAGACCTTGCACCACGGGAATGCCGTGCGCGCTCAGCACTGCCTTTGTCATCGCCTTGTCGTTCGCCAGCGCCGAGGCCAAGACGCCACAACCGACGTACGGGATATCTGCCAGCTCCAGCAGGCCTTGCAGCGTGCCGTCCTCGCCGTGCGAGCCGTGTACAGCAGGGAACACCACATCCAGCCGCTTGAGCGTGTTGCGCGCCAAGTAGCCCGCCAGCGGCGGCGTGATCATGCCGCGATGCGCAGGCACGGGCGAGATCGACGTCTCGCGCACGCCGATGAGCTCCTCAACTTTCTCGATTTGGAAGGTCTTGAGATCGCTCAGGGCGGGCCCGGTCAGCCATACGCCCGAACGCGTGATGTAGATCGGGACGACCTCATACTTGGCGGGATCTAAGGCACGCATGATCTGCTGTGCCGTCACGATGGAAACATCGTGCTCAACAGAGCGACTGCCGAAGATCACGCCGACGGTCAATTTTCGATTTGGAAGGCTTGTCATGCTGTGAGAATCCTTTTCAGCAATTGCTAAGCTGCGTAGGTATCGGGCAAGTCGGTCAGCAGGAGCAGGGTATCGCCTGCCTGAGCGATGCTGCGATAGTAGGCGGTCGCCTCTTCGAGATTCTCCACAACGCGCAAGCGCTCAGGCGGAAACCCTGCCGCTAACGCGCCCTCGCGCACGGCTGCCGTCTGCTGCGCGCCGATCAGGATGATATCCGTGGCGGTCTTCGCCATGTGCGCGCCGAGCGCGCGATTCGCCGGCTCGGCTTGCGCGCCCAGCTCAAACATGCCCGATGAGATGACGATTCGCCGCGCGCTGTGCGTATGCAACGCCAACACATCGAGCGCCGCCTTCGTGCCGACAGGATTCGCGCTGTAAGCATCGTCAATGATCACTGTGCCATCTGGCAGCTGACGGCGCACAAGGCGATGCTCAGCTGGCTGCAACGTCGCCACGCGCGGCGCGATCTCAGTCAGCGGCATGCCCAAGTGCGCTGCTACAGCGATCGCCATCAAGACGTTGGTCACGTTTGTCTCGCCGTAGAGCGGCATGAACATCTCGCACGTTGTGCCACTGGCATTATCGCGCACAGTGAAGGCTGTACCTTCAGTGCCGAAGCGCACGTCGTATGCCTCAAAGCGCGCGCCCTGCGCGCCGCGCTGCGAGATGATGATGCGCGTCTGCGGGTGGCCGCGCGCCGCCATTGCCAGGACATGCGGATCGTCGCCGTTGAAGAAGCCGACTCCGTCAGGCGGCAGCGCCTCGATGACCTCATATTGCGCCTCGATGATGTTCTCCATGCTGCCCAGCCGCTCAAGATGCATCGGTCCAACGCTCATCACGATGCCGAGCTTCGGCGCGACCAAGCGACAGATCGCGGCGTTCTCGCCCACAAAGTAAGCATCCGCCTCAGCGATGAAGTAGTCGTAGTATGGGTCGCGAGCGAACTCGTCGTTCACGGCGCGACTGATGCCCATCAGCGTATTGTAGCTCTTCGGCGTCATGTAGGTGCGGAAGCGACCGCTCAGGATGTGGTGCAAGTAATGCTTCGTGCTGGTCTTGCCGTAGCTGCCCGTGATCGCGATCACAGTCGCGCCTGAAGCGCGCAGCGTCTGCGCCGCCTTGCGCATGAAATGCCGACGGCGCGCTTCTTCGTAAGGGAACAACAGCGCGTTCGCCAACGGCAAGAGCAGCGGCGCGAGCAGGATCGGCAGCATGCCGCTGCTGGCGCTCCCGATGACTGAAAATCCCAGATCGCCGCCTAGGCTGCTCAGGATGAGCCTCAAGTGATAGTAGAGCGGCGCGGCGGCGCCGAGCGCAAGCGCTGCGATCAAAAGGCGCGTGGCGCGCGGCGTATGCTTGAACGGCCGCCTGACTTGCGGATCGCGCGGCATGCGCGACCAGATCGCCGCCATGAGCAGCGCGACCGCGCCGAAGAGCAGGAGCGCCACCTCGTCGCGCGCAGCGCTGGATAAATCGGTCAATGAATTTGTCAATACATTGGACAACAAGAGCGCGAGCGCGCCGAGTGCGAGCAAGGCGGCTGCGCCGAATGCCGTGAAGCGCAGCTCGCGCCGCGTGCGCACGAACCAACGCCAAAAGCGCGGAGACTCGTAGCCCTCCAGCTGGAAATAACGCGCAAGGTAGTAGACGCGCCGCGCCATCAAGACGAGCCAGAGAGGCGCGCTGAGCAGGCACAAGAGCGGGATGAGCGTCGCGTGAGCCATACTCTCTCAACTGCCCTTGGGGAAACTGCCCTTGAAAAACGTCTCGACAATGCGCACAAACTCAGCTTGTCGCTCTTGATAGGCGAAATGCCCCGCGCCTTGAAAGACGACCAAGCCCGCGTCGGGAATGGTCTGCTCCAGCTTTTGCGCTTGCCACAGCGGCGTCGTCCGGTCTTGATCGCCCCAGATCAGCAAGGTTGGCGCGGCGATGCGCGCTGCGTACGGCAGCAAATCCTCTGCCACCACGCGGCGGAAAATCGGCTCGAGAGCGCCGGCAGCCTTCAGGTCATCAGAGCCGAAGGCAGCGCGCGCCAAGGCGCGCATCGGCTTCTCCAGAGCGCTCAGCCCTAGCAAGCGCAACGCCGCCTTCCCCGCCTTGACCAATCTGGTGCGCACATCCGGCGGACTTAGCACGCCCGCGCTGCTTGTCAGCACGATCTTCGCCACGCGCTGCGGAAATTCTGCGCCCATCACGATGCTCAGCCTGCCGCCGAACGAGTGTCCGATCAGATGCACGCGCTCCAGCCCTGCATACGCAACGTACTCCATCGCCCAGCGCGCGTACTCGGCGGCGCCCCACGTCTCAGGCGGCAACTGGGCGCGCCCGAAGCCCGGCAGATCAAGCGCGTGCGCACAGAAATCGCGCCGGCTCAGCGCAACTGCCACGCCTTGCATGCTCTCGATGGCGCCGCCCCAACCGTGCAACAACAACACAGCGGGCGCGCTCGGCTCGCCCAGCACTTGGCGCGCTGTTCGCAAGCCTGCTACCTGAATGCGCTCAATGCTCATGCGCAGCTCACTCTCCGCGCCGTATCCGCGCGCCGAGCGCCACCAGTTTGTCCAGCACGTGATCGAAGGTGCGATCGAATGCCTCAGCAGTGTCAATCACGCTCTCGCCCTCAGCGCACAGCGCCGCGCCAAGCAGCGCCAAGCCGACTCGCACGTCAGGATTGTCCAAGTAATCTGCCTGAAGTGGCGTGCCGCCGACCACAATGGCGCGATGCGGATCGCACAGCACAATCTGCGCGCCCATGCTGTTCAGTTTATCCACAAATAAAAGACGATTCGGGAACAATTTCTCGTGAATCAGAGTTATCCCATGCGCCTGAGTCGCGACCACGGTTGCCATCGCGATCAGGTCGCTTGGAAAGCCGTACCAAGGCGCCGACTCGACCGAGACATCCACGTCTTCTTCGCGCGTGCTCGGCACGAGGCGCTCGTGGCGTGGCACATGCACTGTGCCTTCATCCAGCTCCAGATGCACGCCGAGCCGCTCGTAGGTTTTGGCAATTGCGCGTAGGTCGCGCGCGCGCGCGCCTTCGATGCTCACGCGGCTGCCTGTTAGCGCGGCAATAGCGGCGATGCTGCCAATCTCGATGTGATCGGGCGAGATGGTCAGGGCAGCGGGCGCGCAAGCGTATTCCGCGCCGCCATGCCCGTGAATGGTCAGCAAGTTTGAGCCGATGCCTTCGATGTGCGCGCCAAGCTGCACCAGCAACTGCAGCAAATCCACGACGTGCGGCTCGCTCGCCGCGTTGTAGATCACTGTGCGCTTGCCGAGCGCTGCAGCCAGCATCGCCACGAGCGCCGTCGCCGTCACGCTCATCTGTGTCAGCAGCACCTCGCGCTCTTGCCATGCGCTCGCGCTCAAGTCGATTGTTGTGCCGCTCACACGCACGTCGAAGCCGAGGTCTCGCAGCGCGGTCAGGTGCGGATGCAGACGGCTGACTGGGTAATCCAGCTCCAAGCGCGCCTGCCGCCGCCGCGCTAGGATCGGCGCGACGAACAAGAGCGCTCCGCCGAGCGCCATGCTGTACTCGCGCTTAACCGTTCGTGCGATTACATGCGGCGTGTGGAGCGTGATTGTGCCGTGCGGCTCGCTGTGCGCGATGTGCGCGCCGAGCGCAGCGGCGATCTCCAACATCACGCCGACGCTGACCGTGTTCGGCGCGTTGCGCAGGGTCACAGGCGCGTCGCTGAGCAGCGATGCCGCGATCAAGGCTATGGCAGCGTTGCTGTTGCCGCTGGCGAGGTACGTGCCGCGCAACGGCTGCCGCCCTTCAACTCGGATACGCACGCTTGCGCCCTACTGGAATACGCTCATGAATGCCAAACGGCGCGCAATTATAGCGAATGGCGCGCTCAGAAGGTAGCCTAGCGTCCAAAGAGCGCCGCCAAACGCTCGCGCCATGTGGTGGCGTAGTAGACGTTGATGAAGCGACGCAGCAAGTTGTACTTGAACGGCGTGTAAGGATACCAGAACAGCTCGCGCGGCAGCGGCGCAAAGCGCTCTGCACTGTAGACCTTGGCGTAGGTCATGTCGTACAAGCCTTCCACGCCGCGGCTGCGCCCGTAGCCGCTATTCTTCACGCCGCCCCAAGGCACTTGCGGCACGCTGGCGGTGATGATGTGGTCGTTCAAGCTGGCGTGACCGACTTCAATGCGCTCCATCAGCGCCAGCCCGCGCGCGCGGTTTCGCGTCCACACTGAGCAAGTCAGGCCGCAGCCAAGCGCGTTGATCGCCTCGACGCCTTCTTCAGGGCGATCAATCGGCACAACGGCAAGCACCGGCCCGAAAGTCTCTTCGCGCATCAGACGCATCTCAGGCGTCACATCGGTCAGAATGGTTGGCGCGTAGGCGCGTCCGTTGTGACCTTCTAACACTTTGCCGCCGCAGATCAGGCGCGCGCCGCTCGCCAATGCCTCGCGCACCTGCTGATCTACGATCTCGAGCTGCGCCTGCGTGGTCAGCGCGCCCATCGTCACGCGCGGCGCCACGCCATCGCCCACTGTGACGAATTTCTCAATGACTGCCGCCATCTTTTGGATGAGCGGCTCGGCAACGGCGCGCATGACGTACAGCCGCTCGATGCTCAGGCATGCCTGACCGGCGTTGAATAGCGCGCCCCAGACGATGCCGTGCGCGGCGCGATCCAAATCGGCGTCCTCCAAGACGAGCGCCGCATCTTTCGCGCCCAGCTCCAAGGTGACAGGAATCAAGCGCTCGCCAGCGGCTGCTGCGACCTTCCGCCCCGTGGCTGTGCTGCCTGTGAAGCAAATCTTATCGGGTTGCTGTGCGATCAGCGCCGCGCCGACCTCGCCTGTGCCGTGTACCAGCTGGAAAACACCCTCAGGAATGCCCGACCCGCGCAAAGTGCGCGCTAAAAGCTCAGCGACTTGCGTGCTGTATTCCGATGGCTTCCAGATGACGGCGTTGCCCGTCACGAGCGCGGCGACCAGCGGCGCCACACTCAAAAGAATCGGGAAATTCCACGGCGTGATGCTCAGCACGACCCCGTATGGCTGCCGCACTGTCCAGTGCTGATGGTGCGGATCGAGCAGGATAAAATGACGCTTCGGCGCCAAGGCGCGTCGCGCACTCCGCCTGTAGTAAGCGATTAGCTCGATGGCTGTCAGGAACTCTGTCAGCGCTTCGAAAGGCGGCCTGCCTTGCTCTGCCACTACCATGCCGACGATGCGGTCGAAGTCGCGGCGCAAATTCTCTTGCCAGCGGCGCAAAACTTCAAGGCGGAACGCCAAGCCTGCCTCGAACCATGCCTTTTGCGCTTCGCGCGCGCGCTGCATGATTGACGGCAGCTCGCTCAACGGCGTCACGCGCACCTCGCCCAGCTTGCGTCCTGACGCAGGGCTAGTCGAGACGATCACTTCATTCGACTGCCCATTCAGATAGACTGGCGTTTGAGGAGCTGAAGTCATAACGATATCACCAATAGCTTCGCGTACCTGACGCGCTAAGCCTAGCGCTTCGCAGATTGCTTTGCAACTCTTCTCAGAGCCGTGCGCCGAAGAGCGCCAAGACCTCAGCGCGCCACAAGAGCATCAGCAGCGTGCCGAACACAATGTACTGACCGTAAGGCAGCGCCGTGAACCACTCATAGCGCCCGCGCACCAACAAACGACCGCCTAAGTAGATGAACGCGCCCAGGCCGCCTGCGAAAACCGCGATCATCACGGCGTAAATCAGCGCCTGCCAGCCGAGCATGAAGCCCGCCAGCGTCGCCAGCAGCACGTCGCCATCGCCAAGCGCCGACTCTGGAATCGGCGCGCCGCGCGCATTCGACATGATGTAGTTGAACAGAATGCCGCCTAAGTACATCAGAAGGAACAAGCCGAAGCCAACGCCGCCGCCGATCAAGTAATCGCTGAAGCGCAAATTCGGCACAAGGCGCTCGCCGAGCAGCGCCGCGCCCAGCAAAGCGTACAAACACGACGGCCCGATCACCAGATAGAGGATCATGCGATGTTCAAGGTCGATGATCGTGATCAGCACGAGGATCGCCACGTTGCCCATCAGAAAAAGGGCGCGCAATCCATCACTCGCTGATTGCGCGGCGATATAAGCGAAGAGCGCCGCCACGCCGATCTCCGTCAGCGGATGCCGCCAAGAGAGCACACTACCGCTTGGGGCGCTGCGCTGATCGAGCAGGAAGGCGCTCACGCCAAGCCATGCCGTGGGCAGACGCGCCGTGCCATCAGGATAGCGCGGCAGACCGAGCCGTGCCGTGTACGGCAGGTAATCGGCAAGCCAATTCACCACGCCTCCGATCACGAGGCCGAGCAGTGCTGCCAGTGGCACAGCCCAGTTCATCGCAGCGCAGCTCCTCAGCGCGGAATGCGCGGCAACTTTTCAGGCAAATCTATGCCGAGCGGAAAGGTAGGCGTTGGCGCGAGCGGTGGCAGCGGCAGAAGCGCGAGCGCCGTCCAAAGCGCGAGCAGCGCGGCAATCACGATCGCGGCGATCAGCACAGCGTTATTCCTCGTAGACATCAGCGAAGATGATCTCAAGCGAATGTCCGAATGTGCGCATCAGGAACCTGCCCGCTGCCGTGCCTTCTGCAGAGCGCAGCGCTGCATCCATCTGATCGTTATCCTCGAAGTACAGCTCCAGCATACGGCGATACGGCGAGCTGCCGGCTGGGCTGCCCGTGACCAAACAGGCTTGCCGCCGCCGAATGTTGGGCATTTTCTCCACGAGCGCGAGCGCCTCAACGTAAGATTGCTCGAAAGTCGCCTCGCTCTGCGGCTGACGGAACAGGATTGTCATTTTCACCATTGCCGCGCGCCCATGTTCGCTCCCAGCGCACGATTGTAACACAGGCTTTGCCTCAGCCCAATCGCTTCTCGGCGATCACAACCTGCGCGACGCTGCGCTCTGCAGGCACTTCGGCAAAGCTGAGCTGGAAGCCTGCTGCGTTGAAGCGCTCGTGTAAGTTGGGCGGCGCGCCTCTGCGCTGCCCTGTGAGCCGATACGCGAGCTCAATGGCGCGCTGTGCCGTGCCTTTGCCCGTCAAGATGGCACTCGGCACAATGATCAGCCGCCCGCTCGGCTGTAAGACGCGATGCACCTCGCGCAAGGTCTCAGGGGCGAGGATGAAGGCGGTCGGAAAGGTGCTGATCGCGGCTGAGAATGCCTCGGCGCGGAAAGGCAATTGCTCGGCGCGCGCTTGGATCAAGCGCACAGGCGCTCGAGCGCGGCACAACTTGCGCGCCGCGATGCGAGTCATGTACGGACTCAGGTCAAGGGCAATGCTGCGAATGCCTGCCGCGTGCAGATCGAGCTGTAAGTTGCCCGTGCCATGCGCCAGCTCCAGCACTGGCGCGCTGAGCGGGGGCAAAAAGTTCAACGCGGCGCGCTGCCACGACCGCCACTCGCCCAGACTGACCACAGCGCTGACTGCGTCGTAAGTGAACGCCAGCTCGTTATACAGCAGGCGGAAGCCGAGCTTGACCAAGCGCCACCACAGCCCTGTGAGCTGCTCCATACGCGCGCTTCCAGACAGTGAAAAAACAGGAAAAATGAAAAACCTCTGGATAACCCCCAGAGGTCAGTTGAGCGGGCGACGAGACTCGAACTCGCGACCTTCTCCTTGGCAAGGAGACGTTCTACCACTGAACTACACCCGCGTTGCTGCTGATTCAATATAGATCGCCTTGCGCGATTTGGCAAGAGGGAATTTTTGTGAGAAACGCCAAAGACTTCGCAGCGCGCTTTGACAAACAGCGCGCTCTCAGCTAGAGTATAGCAACACATCCTTGCTTTCCTCAGCCTCGCGGAGTGAACAAGAGCCGTGTCTGCACAAACTTCTGACGCCAACAGCGCTGCAGCGCTGATGCCTTCGAAGGCCGCGCCGAATCGGCCGGGCATCAACACGCTCTCGGTGCATGGCGGCGATGACCGTCCACGTGCGCACCAAGCCATCCCGATGCCGATCATTCAAACAGCGACCTACGCCTTCGCTGATACTGCCGATCTGATCAACTTCATGCAGCACAAAAGCTGGGGCGATGGCATCGTCGGGCGCGAGGAATACGGCCGGTATGGCAATCCAACTGTGCGAGCGGTCGAGAGCAAGGTCGCGGCGCTGGAGGGCGCTGAGGACGCTGTGTTGTTCTCTTCGGGCATGGCGGCGATCACCTCGCTGCTTTTGGCAAGCTTGCCGACAGGCGCACACATCGTCATGACCAGCGATTGCTACCGCCGCACGCGCCAGTTTTGCCTGACCTTCCTGAAGCGGCTGGGCATCGAGACCACAATTGTGCCAACCGGCGACTACGAGGCGCTTGAGGCGGCCATTCAGCCCAAGCGGACACGCTTCATTATCTTTGAAAGTCCGAGCAATCCCTACTTGCGCTGTGTGGACTTGGAGCGCGTCGCTGAGATCGCCAAGCGCCATCGCGTGCAGACCATCATTGACAGCACGTTCGGCACGCCTGTCAATCAATTGCCGCTGCAGTACGGCATTGATTACGTCACGCACAGCGCGACCAAGTACTTGGGCGGCCATCACGACCTATTGGCGGGCGTGGTGGCGGCACGCAAGGATCGGATCGCGGCTTTGCGCGATGCGCGCGGCGTGCTGGGCGGCATTGTCGATCCGCAGAGCGCCTATCTGCTGGAGCGCGGCTTGAAGACGCTCGGGTTGCGCGTAGCGCAACAGAATGCCACAGCCATGCGCGTTGCGCAGTTCCTAGAGGCGCATCCGAAGATCGAGCGCGTGTGGTATCCAGGCTTGCCTTCGCACCCTGATCACGAGATCGCCAAGAAGCAGATGAGCGGCTTTGGCGGCGTGGTGAGCTTCACAGTGCGCGGCACGCTTGAACAGACCAGTCAGTTCATCGACGCCATGCAAATTCCGTACATCGCGCCGAGCCTAGGCGGCGTGGATAGCCTGATCGAGCAGCCGGCGCTCATGTCCTACTTCGACAAGACGCCTGAGGAGCGCCTCGAGGTCGGCATCACGGGCAACTTGGTGCGCTTTGCAATCGGCGTGGAAGATGCAGAAGACCTGATCGCCGATCTGGAGCAGGCGCTGCGCGTATTGCCATGACCTTGCGCGCGGTAGAGGCAGTGGCACATGCCACGGTCGCCAATTTAGGCGTTGGCTTCGATATTTTGGGCATGGCGCTGCAGGCGCCCTTCGATGTGGTGCGCGCTGAGCGCCGCCCTGAACAAGGCGTGCATATCGCGGCCATCACAGGCGATGATGGCAAGCTGAGCCGCGACCCAACCTGCAACACGGCAGGTATCGCCGCGGCGCACGTGCTGCGACAGATCGGCGCGACAGACGGCGTCTCACTGACGGTGCATAAAGGCTTGCCTTTGGCGAGCGGCCTGGGCAGCAGCGCTGCCAGCGCGGTCGCGGCGGCGGTCGCGGTCAACGCGCTGTTCGGCGAGCCCCTAGATCGCGCCGCGCTATTGGCAGCCAGCCTTGAAGGCGAGGCGGCTGTGAGCGGAAGGCACGCCGATAACGTCGCGCCTGCGCTCTTCGGCGGCATCACGCTGGTGCTCGGCACAACAGCCGAGGCGATCTACAGCCTGCCGCTGCCATCGAACTTGCATCTCGCGCTGGCGACGCCTGCCATCGCTGTGCCAACTGCTCAGGCGCGCGCTGTGCTGCCGCAAAATGTGCCGCTCAAGGCGCTGATCCATCAGACAGCGCAAGTAGCGCTCTTGGTTCATGCGCTCCACACAGGCGATTTGGCGCTGTTGGGCATGGCAATGGAGCGCGATAGTGTGGTTGAGCCTGCGCGCGCGCATCTAGTGCCCGGTCTGGCTGAGGTGCGCGCTGCAGCGCGCGCGCAAGGCGCGCTCGGCACGATTATCAGCGGCGCTGGCCCGACTCTGTGCTCGATCTGCGACTCAGCGGCGTGCGCCGAGCGCGTGGCAGATGCTATGCGCGCCGTCTACGCCGAACTTGGTCTGCCTGCCACAGTGCGCACGACACGCCCTGCGTCGCGCGGCGCGACTTGGCGCGCGATTTAATCTTGCCCTTGCCGTGAGATTCAGCTAGACTCGACGTATGTTCTTGGATGAAGCGGTCATATACGTCCGTAGCGGCGACGGCGGCGATGGAATCGTTCACTTTCGCCGCGAGAAATATATGCCGCGCGGCGGCCCTGACGGCGGCGACGGCGGACGCGGCGGCGACGTGGTGCTGGTAGCGACGCGCCACATGAACACGCTTTACGCTTTCAGCCGCACGCGCAGATTCATCGCTGAGAACGGCAAGCGCGGCGGCGCAAACAATCGGAGCGGCGCCAGCGCACCTCCGCTGCGCATCGAAGTGCCGCTCGGCACTGTGGTCAAAGACGCCGCAACAGGCGCTATCC
>JAGHYP010000198.1 GCA_017743585.1 Chloroflexota bacterium | reverse complement strand
GTTATAGGTCGGCGCGGTGTGGAGGACTACTTCGAAGTGAGCCCGCAGCGCCATTGCCACGCGCGCTGCTTCTGCGTCGTCGGCAGGCTCAATCGGCACGACCAGCGCCGCTGGCGCCTCTTCGGGCAGCTCGAGCGCGCCAAGCGCCGCCAAAATGCGATCCAAGCCGTAGGCGAAGCCGATGGCGGGCGTCTCGGCAGCAGCGCCCAAGACGCGAATCAGCTCGTCGTAGCGCCCGCCGCCGCACAGCTGCTCGCCCTGTGCGCTGTAAATCTCAAAGACAATGCCGCTGTAGTAATTCAAGCCGCGCGCGAGGCCCATGTTCAGCTGAATCGCCTCAGGCGGCACGCCGTAGGCAGCGAGCAAGCCGATGGTGCGCTGCAATGCCTCAAAAGTGGCGCGCGCTGCCCCTTGCTCGGGCGCGATCAGGCGCTCAAGCGCGGGCAATACCTGCTCAGGTGGGCCATTCAGGGCGCACAGCTGCTCTAAGAGGTCGAGCGCTTGCATCAGAGCGGCGCGCTGATTGGCGCGTCGCTGTTTGGTCAGCAAGCGCTTGGCGATGTCTGCGCTGGTCCGCCCGGCGCCCGTTGTGCCGAGATCGGCTGATTCGAGCAGCAGCTGCAACGCGCTGCCCAGCTTCTCTGAATCAGCGCTGAGCGCCTCAATCGAGAGCGACGGCAGTCGCTCGTCGCTCGGCAGCCCGCTGTAGAGCTTAGCAAGCTTGGCTTCCACGTAAGCGCGCCCGCGATCGGGGCGCCGCAAGTTCTCAACCTGCCCTAGCACGAAGCGCCGCAAGTGCCGATCGAGATTGAACGGCTCGATCAGCTGTGCCAGCAAGCCGACATGCCCGATCACCATGCGCAGCCCTTGCAAGCCGAGCGCCTGCAGCGCGTGCATCGCCATGCCAAGCGTCTCGGCGTCGGCGCTGGCGCCCCCCGCGCCGATCAGCTCTGTGCCGAGCATGGTGAACTGCCGCGAGTGATTGCGCTGCGCCGACTCGTAGCGGAAGACCTCGCCTATGAACTGCCAGCGCAGCGGCTTCGGCGCGTGCTGATAGCGCTCGACGTACATGCGCGCCGCTGACGGCGTGAACTCAGAGCGCAGGCAGAGCAAGCGCCCGTGCAGCTCAAAGGTGAAGAGGCGCTTCACGGCTTCATCGCCGCTCTTGGTTAGGAACAGATCGGCGTATTCGACGAACGGCGTCTCAACGCGCTGATAGCCGAAACGTGCCAGCGTCTTCTGCAGGCGCGCCGCGACGTGGGCAGCCGCCGCGCTCTCAGCGGCAGTCCGGTCGTGAAAGCCTTGCGGTCGGCTGAAGACGGTCATGCAAGCCTATGCTTCCTCAATCAGTTTGCCGATGGCGTGCGCGATATCGCGCACGCTGCGGCGCATCGCCTAGGCAATCATCGGCGCGCATCAGCTCGCGCAAGCGGCGTGGCAGCACGAAATTTGGTCAAGTGTAGGATATCGGCGTTATCTCGGCGCTTGTCGCCCCCAGATGAACGATTCCGCCGCCGATCGGGCATTGCTCGGCGTAGCACTTGATCTCCGCCATCAGATCGTGACGGATTTCGGGCCTCAACGGCGCGCGCTCGATGTCCCGCTCGATGTCCACGCGGCCTTGAATTATGCTACGCAGCGCGCTTCTGCGCAAACCGAGCGCGATCGGCGCGCAAATGCCGCTGCGCGATGCTACAATACATCTAAATTTCTGAGCGCGAGGAAAATTTTTATGACAACACGTGTCGTGGTCACTGGCATGGGAATGGTGACGCCGCTCGGCTTGAACGTCGAGGAAACATGGGCGAACATCAAGCGCGGCAAATCGGCCGTGACGCGCATCACGCGCTTCGATGCCTCATCGCTCGACTCGCAAATCGGCGCTGAGGTGAAGGGCTTCGACGCCGCCAAATGGCTGGGCAGCAAGGAAGCGCGTCGCATGGATCGCTACGCCCAGTTCGCGGTTGTCTCTGCTCTGGAAGCCTGCGCGCAGGCGAACTACCGCGTGACGGCCGAGAATACCTTCGAGACGGGCGTGATCATCGGCGCGGGCTTTGGCGGCAGCGAGTCGCTTCAAGAGGGCATTGATGTGCTGTACACGCGCGGCGCTAAGAAGGTCAGTCCGTTCACCTTTCCGATGGTGCTGAACAATATGGGATCAGCGCAGGTGGCGATGCGGCTCGGCATTCGCGGCACGAATTTCACGGTCTCGGCCGCGTGCGCCACAGGCGCGGTCGCCATCGGCGAGGGCGCCGAGCTGATTCGGCGCGGCGAGGTGAAGGCAGTCCTCGCCGGCGGCTCTGAGGCGTCTTTCGCCTTGTTCAGCTTGGCAGGGCTGAACGCGATGAAAGCGCTCTCCACGCGCAACGACTCGCCTGAGACCGCCAGCCGCCCCTTCGACGCCACGCGCGATGGCTTCGTGCCAAGCGAAGGCGCAGCTGTGCTGCTGCTGGAGAGTCTGGAGAGCGCGCAAGCGCGCGGCGCGACCATCTTGGCAGAGCTGGTCGGCTATGGTTGCACGTGCGATGCCTGTCACGTCAGCGCGCCCGACCCTGAGGGCACTGCAATCGCGCGCGCCATGCAGCGCGCCATGCAGCAAGCGGGCATCACGCCCGAAGCAATTGACTACATCAACGCGCACGGCACCAGCACGCCGCTCAACGACGCCACCGAGACGCGCGTGATCAAGAAAGTGTTCGGCGAGCGCGCCTATCAAATTCCGATCAGCTCTACCAAATCCATGATCGGACACGCCATGAGTTCCTCAGGCAGCATGGAAGCGATCTTCAGCATCATGGCGCTGCGCGAAGGCTTCATCCCTGCCACCATCAACTACCAGTATCCCGATCCTGAGTGCGACCTCGACTATGTGCCGAACACGCCGCGCACTGCCAACTTGCGCTATGTGATGTCCAACTCGTTCGGCTTCGGCGGTCAGAACGCTGTGCTGATCTTCAAGCGTTGGGAAGAGGCTGAGCAGCTCCCGCGCAGCCCGAATGGCGATTCACCTCAACAGTCGTGAGAGGCACACGGCTGCTCAGTACTTGATCTCGACCGTGCGTCCGCTCGCTGCCGCTTCCAGCACAGCGTCGCAGATCACGGCGCAACGGTAGCCATCTTCGAAGGTCGCGCCATGTGGCGCGATCGGCGCATCATGCACGATAGCGCGCAGCAAGTGGTCGAACTCATGCACAAAGGTATGCTCCCAGCCGATGATATGGCCGGGCGGCCACCAATGCTGCCAATACGGGTGATGACGCTCAGTCACTAAGACTTGCGCAAAGCCTTGCGTCTCGCGGCGGCCGTCGCGCCACATGATCTCCAGCTCGTTCAGGCGCTCGAGGTTGAAGCGCACGCTGCCGTGTTCAGCGTTGATCTCAAATGCATTGTGATTCTTGCGCCCGGGCGCAAAGCGCGTGCTCTCGAACGTGCCGAGCGCGCCGTTCTCAAGTTCAACAATGGCGACGAGGGCGTCGTCCACAGTCACCTGAGCGCGTCCCCCTTTGCCGTCAGGCCGTTCTGTGATGAAGGTCTTGGTCAGCGCAGCTACGCGCGCGGGCTCGCCGACCAGATAGCGCGCAAGGTCAATGATGTGCGCGCCGAGATCGCCGAGCGCGCCGCTGCCTGCGCGCCTCTTATCCAAGCGCCAGACCATTGGGAAGTTCGGATTGGCGGCCCACTCTTGCAAGTAGACGGCGCGCCAGTGGTAGATGCGTCCCAGCGCGCCGCTCTCAATCAGGTCGCGAATTTGGCGCACCGCTGGCACAAAACGATAGTTGAAGGCGACCATGTGCTTGACGCCCGCTTTGGTCACAGCCTCTAACATCGCTTTGGCTTCCTCAGCTGTGCGCCCTAGCGGCTTCTCGCACAAGATATGCTTGCCCGCTTGCGCGGCGGCGATGCACGGCTCGGCGTGTGCGTCGTTCGGCCCGCTATTATCGAAGAGCTGAATGTCGGGGTCTTCGATCAGCCGGCGCCAGTCGGTGTAGTATCGCTCGTAGCCATAGCGCCGCGCCGCCTCTCGGACTGCCTCGGCGTTGCGTCCGCTGATCGCCACAAGGCGCGGCACTGCCACTGGCGGATAGAACATGTAGGGCAATTTTTTCAGCGCGTTGGTGTGTGCCTTGCCCATGAAGGCGTAGCCGAGCATCTCGATGCCGACGCGCGGCGGGTCGCCCGCTGCCTCGCCGCTCGCCCCGCTCGCAAGGCCAACTTCTCGATCGCTCATCAAAGGAATCCTTAAAGAAAATCCTTCCTCAAAGCGCGTTCTCGCACGGTGTGCAAGCTAGATTCTGCCACAGTAAGCTGGCTTTTGGCACACACACGCAAAAAAATAGCGCTGCGTCGTGCGACGCAGCGCTATCCTAGCGACTCCAAACGCCACGATGAGCGCTTCATGGCGCGCGCGAGGGCGCGCCTCGCAGCGGACCCTCGCCTCGCGCCGCGGGCTGCAGCCTACTTAATCACACTTGACGAGCTTGGCGAAGCCGTGCTCAGGTCGTCCGCTGGCGTTATACTGACCGCCTGTCCAGGCGACCCAGATGTGCCCTTGCGGCCCCATGCTGGCAGAGACGATGCCATCTATGCCCTTATCGAAGTAGATGCCCCGCCTGCCGGCTCGCTTGAGCGCCTCGAACTCAAAAGTGCCCAGCTCGAAGCCGCGGCTATTGTTATCGACGCCGTAGATCACAAGGTGCCTCCTCTGGCAGTAGGCTGCCAGGCGGTCGCCGGGCTGCGGATCGTAACGTCCATCGCCGGGGTCGAAGAACTCGGCAGGCGGCGGCTCCACCTCGAAGTCCCATATGATGCCGTTGATGACGACGTCGTCAATCGCGCCGCTCAAGTTCGGCGAGTCATGCGGTGGATCAGGGTTGTAAATTTGCATGTAGATGGTTGTCCAGTTTTTGGGCGCAATGACAGCGTTGGGATATGCCGAAAGAATTTGACTCCAAGAAGCTCGGTTCCACCAAGTGCCGGGGGGATGGGCATTATTATTAGGATCAAAAGAGCAACCTGCAAACATGTCCCCTCTGATCACCCAGCCCATGCCGCCAGGGCCGCCCGGCGCTGCCGTCGGCACATGCTTCGACCATACGTTTGCGACTGCGTCAGGCGAATAGCGATACGTCAGTGCACAATTGGCAGAGTTATCATTTGCTGGATCAGCAGGTCCTCCTGTCCTGATAAACAACGTGATCTCCCACCAAGGCCCCTCTGAGGCAGAACTGTTGCTGTACGCCCAGTAAGAGATGTTAAGGTCGCTCAGTGGCGTGTTTCTGAAATCGCC
>JAGHYP010000197.1 GCA_017743585.1 Chloroflexota bacterium | reverse complement strand
TAGCTCTTGAGGCGTGCCGTTGTTGGTGATGACGACATTGGCGCGCGCTAACTTCTCGCGCTGCGAGTTTTGTCCCTCAATGCGCCTGCGCGCTTCCTGCTCGCTCATGCCGCGCTTCTCGATCAGACGGCGCAGCTGCAGCTCGGGCGTGCAATCCACGACCCAGATCGCATCCACCTTATCCACCAGCTTGCTCTCCAGCAGCTTGATCGCCTCGATGACGACGATCGGCTGCTTGGCGCGGCTGATCAGCGTATCAATGCCTTGCCCGACCAGCGGATGCGTGATCGCTTCTAGGCGCGCTAGCGCCTCGGGGTGCGAGAAAACGACTGCGCTCAGCTTCGAGCGGTCAATCTTGCCGTCTCGATCCAGCACCCAGCGCCCGAAGGTCTCGATCACGGGCAGATAAGCGGGCGCTCCGGGCATCATCGTCTGGTGCGCCAGAGCATCTGCGTCGATGGTGTACGCGCCGAGGTGCTCAAGCAGCTTGCGCACAGCGCTCTTGCCCATGGCAATGTTGCCCGTCAGCCCGATGACGTATTTATTCGCCCAATGCCCCACGCTTCAACCCTCCACCTTGTGTCAGCTGTGCCAGCTCGCGCTCTGATGAATGAGGATTGTAGCCTGAAGCGCACTGCACGGCAAAATAAAGCGTCTTCGAGTAGACTTATGGATGCAAGCCATAGAACGTGAGCGCCGTCTCTTCGGGGTAGCCCAGCATCAAGTTCATGCACTGCACAGCGCTGCCCGCTGCGCCCTTGCCCAAGTTATCCAGCGCCGCCAACGCCACGATGCGCCCGCTCTCAGGCTCGACTTCCCAGCCCACATCGGCGAAGTTTGTGCCTGCCAGCCACTTCGGCTCAGGATGCCGATGCACGCCGCTTTTATCGTGCACGATCCGAATGAATGGCTCGGCGCTATAGGCTGCGCGATAAGCTCGCCACAAGACCTTATCATCCACGCCTGCCGCGCTGAAGACCTGCGCAGTCGCCATGACGCCGCGCACCATCTCGACCGAGTTGATCGAGAGATAGACGTTTTTCAAGCCGAGCGCCTGCACCACCTCTGCCTCATGCCGATGTCCGACTGCGGCGAAGGTGCGCACCACGCCGCTGCGCTCAGGATGATGACTCGCTTGCGAAGCGGTCGCGCCGCCCTCTGAGGAACCGACTTTCAGGTCTACTGTGATGGGCTTGCTCGAGTCGACCAAGCCGGCTCGCACCAATGGCAAGAGCGCTAGAATGGCGGCCGCTGCGTTGCAACCGACGCCGCTGGCATATCTGGCAGTTCGCAACGCTTCACGGTTGATCTCAGGCAAGCCGTAGACGAACCTATCGAGCCATTCTGGCGCGGCGTGCGGCTTGCCGTAGTAGCGCTCATACGCGCTCAGGTCGCGCAGCCGAAAATCGGCCGAGAGATCGATGATGTACGGCGCGAGCGCGGCGAAATGTGCAATGCGCTGTTGCGCCTCGCCATGCGGCAAAGCGAGGAATAGCACATCGCACGCCTGCAGCGCCGTCGCTGAGACAAACTGCAGCGTCGTCGCCTTGCGAAGGTTCGGATGCACGGCGTGAATCGGCTTGCCCGCGTTCGACTCAGACGTGACCTGTTGCAAAGTGACGTACGGATGCGCCAGCAGCAGACGGATCAGCTCGCCGCCCGTGTAGCCTGAAGCGCCAACAATCGAGACGCGGGCGCGCTCGCTCATGCGCGCACCTCAGTCGCGTAGCGTAGCGCGTAGTCCACGATGTGCGCAGGGATATCCACGCCTGTCGGCGCGATGCTGTTGCGGAATTCCATTGTGTGATTGATCTCGTTGACCAGCAAGCCGCGTTCAGGGTCTTCCAGCACGTCCACAGCCAGCACGCCGCCGCCGACCGCTTGCGCAGCGCGCACTGCCAGCGCTTCTAGCTCAGGCGTCACAGGGCAATTTTCTGCCTTGCCGCCGCGCGCAGTGTTGGTGATCCAATGCTCGCTGTTGCGATAGATCGCGCAAATACAGCGCTCGCCGACGACGAAGGCGCGAATATCGCGATTCGGCTTGTTCACTAGACGCTGGATGTAGAAGATGCTGTGCTGGTAGCCGCCTAGCACCTCTTTGTGCTCCAAGATTGCCTCAGCCGCTGCTCGGTCGTTGATGCGCGCTAACAACCTACCCCACGAGCCAATCACAGGCTTGAGCACCACAGGATAGCCCATGCGCTCGATGGCTTGCAGCGCCGCCTCGGCTGTGAAGGCGACTTCGATATCAGGCTGTGGCACGCCTGCCTCGTGCAGCGCCGCCGAAGTGAGCAATTTATCGGCGCAAGTGTGGGCAACCTGCCAGCGATTGATGACCGTGTTGCCGAGCATTTCTAGCAGACGCAGCGTGTACAGACCGCGTGACGTGCTGATCGAGCGCTCCAAGATCACGTCGTACGGCAATGGCGCGCTGCTCGCCTGAATGCTCAAGATGAGCGCATCATCGTTGATCAGAGTTGGCGTGATGCCGCGCGCCTCGAAGGCGGCTAGGAGCAGTTTTTCTTCAACGCGAATCCGAGAGGTGATGATGCCGACGCGCAACGAGTTGCTCAAGGATCATTCGCCCCAATCTTCTTGTTCCATCGGCGCCAGCTCAAGTCGGATCGGGTCAACCGAGACGACTTCTAGCTCGGCGCCGCACTCCGGGCAAGTGACGATCTCGCCGCGCAAGACATCGTTGAGCGTCAAGAGCGCCTCGCACTCAGGGCAAGTGGCGTTCATCGGATTGTGCATCCCTTCAGAATGCTATCATTCAGCAAGCGTTCAGTGCGTAAGCATAGCGCCGATTGGCTTAAGGCGCAACGAATCGTTCAATCCGCTCAACCCGCCGAGTTGCGCTATACTCTCGGCGATGTTTGGGCAGGAGCTCGCTGAAGGATGTTTTTCAGACGCGCGTTCGGATTGCTGGCATGCCTTGTCGCGGCGCTGTGTGTGAGCGCAGCCTTGCGCAGCACCACATCAGTCAGCGCGCAGCAGCCGCCGACCCTCGCGCCGAGCGGCGCGCTCCTCGACCTGCCCGAAGTGCCGCTCAATGGCCTGTTTGAGCGCAGCTTGCCCATCACAGGCGACTACAGGGATCCGACCGATACGCGCCAAATTGCCGTGACTGTGCGCTTCACTGCGCCTGACGGCAGCCTGTTCGAGCTGCCCGCCTTTTGGATGCAGCCGCAAGAAGTCACCTGCGACGCGACCTGCGCTGAGGAGACCTTCACGCCGAGCGGCGCGCCTGAGTGGCGCGTGCGCTTCCGCCCGACTCAAATTGGCGAGTGGCTCTATACAGTTGAGGCGCGCACGCCTGAGGTGACGCGCATTGTGACAGCGGGCAGGTTGCGCGTCGTCCCCTCGACGAGAGGCGGCACAATCCAGCTCGGACGCAACGGGCGGTACTTCAGCGCTGGCGATGGCAAGCCGTTTTTCCCGATCGGCGCGAACATGGCGTGGTCGTGGTCGGGCAGTGGCAATACGCGCGGCTACCTGGCGTGGCTGGAGCAGCTGGCGCGTTCAGGCGGCAATTACGCGCGCTTATATGTGGACGTGCCGTGGTTCATCGGCTTTGGCTGGCACAGCCCTGCCGGCAGCATGGCAGCCGCGCAAAGCTCGGCATGGCGCTTGGATACCGTGCTGCACGCCGCTGAGTCATATGGCATCGCCTTGCAATTGGTCTTGCTCTGGCATCAAGGCTGGACAACGTACAGCGACCCGCCTTACAACGCGCCCGCCACGCCTGCGCGCCCTGATATCAGCGCTGACTGGTCGCTCAATCCGCACAACGCTCGGCGCGGCGGCCCGTTTGCCACTGCCACTTCCTTCTTCGCCACTGAAGAGGGCAGGCGGGTCTTTCGCGATCGGCTGCGCTACATGATCGCGCGCTGGAGCCACAGCCCAAGTCTCTTCGCGTGGGAACTTGTCGATCAGCTTGACCGCCTTACGCCTGCCAATACGGCAGTCGCTGTCCAATGGGCGGGCGAGATGATCGCTTACTTGCGGCAGACCGATCCGTACCGCCATTTGATCACGCTCGGCGTGCGCGATAACGCCAATCTCGCCCTCCTGCGCGCGCTGCCTGTAGATTTCATCCAAGTGCGCTACTACCAGCGCTGGCCGAGCGAGCCGCCTGCCGATCAGCTGCTCGCCACATTGAACCTCCTGCGCCCGCTCTTGGCGGAGAACGAGTTGCCGCTCATGCTGAGCGAATTCTCGCTCAGCCCATGGTTTGAGCCCGCTGAAGCCGATCCGCAAGGCCTGCACGTGCGCATTGCGCTGTGGGCGACGGCGCTCAGCGGCGCCAGCGGCGCTGCCAACAGTTGGTGGTGGGATACCTATCTCTTGCCACACAATTTGCTGGATATCTTGACGCCGTTGCGCAACTTCGTCCAGAGCGTCCCTTGGGATACGGCTGACCTACGCCCGATCGGCCTTGCGCTCAGCGCCGATCCGCCGTTGAGCTATGCGCCGTTGCGCGTGAGCGGCTACAACACGCAGCTGGGTAGCGAAACGCCGCCTGATCTCATCTTCCGGCTGGCGGTAGATGGCGTTGCGCCGCCGCTGGGGCGCGCAAGCAGCTTCCTGTACGGCACGCGCTTCAACGCGCAGCTCAGCCGCCCGCAGCAATACCTAATTGCGCCGCCTGTTGAGACTACGCTGCGCATCAACATCCTGCGCAGCGGCGACCGCGGCGGCGCGCGCCTGATCGTCCTGAACAACGGCATGCTGGCAGCTGCACTCAATTTGCCGCCCAGTAGCCCACCTGTGGCGCTCAGCGTGCCGCTCAAAGCGGGCGAGCAACTCATCACGCTCGACAATCTAGGCGATGACTACGTCCAGATCGCCTCGCTCGAAGTAGCCGATTACGTGCCGCCGCTGCGCTCAGTCGCCCTTGCCGACCGCCGCAGCGGAATCCTGCTCAGCTTCTTCCAACATCAGGATTACAACGTGCAAAATCGCGCCCAATTGAGACAGATCGCGCCGATTGAAGCGACCTTCAGCGCACAAAACATGCCTTCGGGCATGTATCGCGTCGAGTTTTGGGATGTTTTCAGCGGCGATGTGATCGGCGTAGAAGATGTGCTCGTAGAAGGCACAGTAGACGGCACATTGCGCGTCAATCTGCCGCCTGTTGCCAGCTTATTGGCTGTGCGCGCCATTCGGTACGCTGAGCCGAGCGACCGCCGCACGCCGACGCCGACCTTCACGCCGACTGAGCGCGCCACGCCGACCTTCACGCCGACGGCGACCTTGACACAGAACGCGACCGCTGCGCATACAGCTAC
>JAGHYP010000196.1 GCA_017743585.1 Chloroflexota bacterium | reverse complement strand
TCCTGTGGATGCTCAAAGGCGTGCAGCCGCAGCCGCAAGAGGCAGCGGTGATTGATGCATATCTCGTCCTGCTCTCCGAGCATGGCATGAACGCCAGCACCTTCAGCGCGCGCGTGACGACCAGCACGCTCTCAGATATGTACAGCGCTGTGACAACAGCCATCGGCACGCTAAAGGGCGCGGCGCACGGCGGCGCGAACGAAGAAGCGATGCGCATGTTCTTCGAGATCGGCAGCGCGGAGAACGTTGAGCGTTGGTTCAACACTTACGTCAAGACCAAGCAGAAGCGCGTGATGGGCATGGGGCATCGCGTCTACAAGGCGCTCGACCCGCGCGCGGCCGTGCTGCGTCGCAAGGCTGAGGAGATGTCGCGCGCCACGAACAACATGCACTGGTTCGAGCTGGCGGTCAAGCTGGAGGAGGTGGCGCGCCAAGACCCGGAGTTCATCGAAAAGAAGCTCTATCCGAACGTGGACTATTACAGCGCGATTGCGCTTTACACGCTGGGCATTCCGATAGATCAGTTCACGCCGCTCTTCGCCATTGCGCGCATGCCGGGCTGGACGGCGCACATCATGGAGCAATGGGCGGATAACCGCCTGATCCGCCCCGACGTGGAGTACATCGGCCCGATGGATTTGGAGTGGAAGCCGCTTGACCAGCGCTGAGCTTGTGAATCACATGCTCTGCGCTGCCGGCGCGCCCCTCAGTTGCGTGTGGGAGATGTCCCTGGCGGGAATCGAACCCACGTCTCTGGCTTCGGAGGCCAACGCTCTATCCGCTGAGCTACAGGGACGCTACTACAATCATACCCTCCCCTGCGCAGGGGAGTCAAGCGTTAGTGTGAGGGACGCTTCATCGTGAGACGCATCTTGAGTGCATCGCCCAGTGTGCTGCTGGAGCTGAGCGCGCTGCTCATCCTGCCGCTCGGAATGCTCCTGTGGTGGCATACCGCGCCTGAGAACGGCTACATTTACGACGACGCGTATATCAGCTATCGCTACGCCGCGCATCTCGCCAACGGGCACGGCTTGGTCTGGAATATCGGCGGCGAGCCGACGCAGGGTTATACCAATTTCTTGTTCGTGGTGCTGATCGCGCTCGGCATCAAGCTGGGCATTCCAGCTGTGCATGCGGCGCACTTGCTGAACGCGCTTGGCTTGGCGTTGATCGGACTTGCGCTGTACGGCATGGCGCGCCTGTTCTTCAAGCAGCCGTTGCTGCGCACGCTGCCAAGCCTTGCCGCGACGCTCCTGCCGCTCAGCCTGATCAACGCGCTGACGGGCATGGAGACGATCTTCTGGTCGGGCTTGCTCTTCGCAGCCATTGCGCTAGGGCTGTATTTCGTGGCGACCCGACGGCTTGAATGGCTGATCGGACATGCGGTAGTAGCCTTCCTCGCTTGCCTGACGCGCCCTGAGAGCGTGTTGTTCGCGCTGCTATGGTTCGGGACGCTGCTAGTGATGAGCAACAGGCGGCGCGCAGTTCTGCTGACGGCGCTCGCGTTCGGCGCGGCAGGCGCGCTCTATCTGCTGTGGCTGCAGAGCTACTTTGGCGCAATCCTGCCCAACTCGTTTTACGTCAAAGTGACCGACCCCGAGTTGCTACCGGGTCTCTTCTACATCTCGGAGTTTTTTGAGCAGGCGGTCGCGCCGAGCGCCGGATGGCTCGTCTTGACAGTCGGCGTTGTGCTGCTCTTGCGGCGCGCTTTGCGCTTGAGCCTGACCCTGTTGCTGATGAACGGCGCGCTGCTCAGCCTGCTCGCCTTCTACGCGCTCACCTACCCGCTCATGGGACTCTACCACCGCTTCGTGTATCCCGTGTTGCCCGTGCTGGTCATTTGGGCCGGCATCGGCTTGCTGGCGCTCTTGGAGTGGTTGTTACAGAAGCACGCCGCGCTGCGCTACGCTGCGTTCGGCATCCTAGCGCTGCTCTTGCTGTTCACGACAGCGCAAACAGTAGCGGCAGGCGTGGCACAGCCGAAATCGGCGGGCGCGCTTTTCTACGCCAATAGACGCTTGGGAATGGCGCTTGCGCGATTACCTCAAGCGAGCCAGATAACAGTGGCTTACGGGGATGCAGGGATTATCCCTTTCGTCAGCGGCGTGCGTCATCTGGATACGGTCGGGCTGAATGAGAATCGCATCGCGCGCGAGGGCAAGGAGCGCGGCTGGCTGTGGATCGTCGGCTACGTGCTGGGCAGCCGACCTGACTTGATCGGCTTTTACACTTTTCCCGATGGCACGGTCTTCAACTTTGGACACGGTTTGATTGGCGGCTATTACAGCGTCTTGGCGAGCGCACAGGACTTTCTAGAGAATTATACTTATGCAGGCGGCTTCGACGCCGACTGGGTACACACGCAATGGTACGTTTACAATCAGTCGCCGCATCGCGACGCGCTGTGGCAAGCCGTGCAATCGGTCGCCGATTTCAAGACCTACACTGTGCGGATGCCTTGAGCCTATTCCTTGAGCCTATTCATCGAATAGATCGGCGGCTGCGCCGAGCGTTATCAGGTCTTTGGGAGCGTCTTTCAGCGCCGCAACCTTGCGCAGTTCGATGATCTGATCGCGCAGCATGGCTGCCTTCTCAAACGCCAAGTCTTTGGCGGCTTGCTTCATCTCGCGCTCTAGCTCGCGGATCAGCTTATCGAGGTCGGCGCGGCTCAGCTCGTGCAGCGCAGGCGCGGCGGCAGGGGCAGCCTGCTTGGCGTCAATCGCCTGCTGCGCTCTGATGCGGTCGGTCAGGTCGCGCACCTGCTTGACGATGCTGGCAGGCACAATGCCGTGTTCTCGATTGTAAGCGAGCTGAATGGCGCGGCGGCGCTCGGTCTCAGCAATCGCGCGCTGCATTGAATCAGTGACGCGATCGGCGTACATGATCACCTGCCCGTTCACATGGCGCGCCGCGCGTCCAATTGTCTGGATGAGCGCCTGCTCAGAGCGCAGGAAGCCTTCTTTATCCGCGTCCAGAATGGCGACGAGCGAGACCTCTGGCAAATCCAAGCCTTCGCGCAGCAAATTGACGCCGACCACGACGTCGTAAACGCCCAGTCGCAGGTCGCGCAGGATTTCGACGCGCTGCAGCGTATCAATCTCGCTGTGTAGGTAATGGACTCGCACGCCCATCTCGGTCAGATACTGCGCTAAATCTTCCGCCATGCGCTTGGTGAGCGTGGTGACCAGCGCGCGCTCGCCGCGCTTGGTGCGAATCGTGATCTCCTTGAGCAGATCGTCCACCTGACCTTCAGTCGGGCGCACGCTGATCTCAGGATCGACGATGCCGGTTGGGCGGATGATCTGCTGGACAATCTGCTCAGAGCGCTCCAGCTCATACGGGCCGGGCGTCGCGCTAGTGTAGATGGTCTGCCCCATACGCGCCTCGAATTCTTCGAAGCTCAGCGGGCGGTTATCCATGGCGCACGGCAGGCGGAAGCCATACTCGACCAGAGTGGCCTTGCGCGAGCGGTCGCCGTGATACATGCCGCGCACTTGCGGCACGGTTATATGGCTCTCGTCAATTACCAGCAGGTAATCTTTGGGCAGGTAGTCCAGCAAGGTGTAAGGCGGCGTGCCGGGCGGGCGGCGGTCGAAGTGGCGCGAGTAGTTCTCAATGCCGCTGCACGTGCCGACCTCGCGGATCATCTCCAGATCGAAGAGCGTGCGCTGCTTCAGGCGCTGCGCTTCTAGCAACTTGCCCTCGCGCTCCAGCTCGGCAAGCCGCTCGTTCAGCTCGATCTCGATATCGCGAATTGCCTCCTTGAGCGTGTCGCTCTCCGCCACGTAATGCTTGGCGGGGAAGATGTCCACGCGCGCCAGCTCCTCGAGCAGCTCGCCCGTCACTGGGTCGAAATGCACAATGCGCTCGATCTCATCGCCAAAAAATGCGATGCGATACGCCGTCTCCAGATACGACGGCATGACTTCAAGCGTATCGCCGCGGACGCGGAAGCTGCCGCGCTTCAACTCAAGGTCGTTGCGCGTGTACAGAATGGTCACCAAGTGGCGCAGCACGTCATCGCGCCGAATCGTCTGCCCCACGCGCAAGCTGAGCAGCACCTTTGCCCACGCCTGTGGGCTGGCTAAGCCGTATATGCAGGAAACCGAGGCGACGATCAGCACGTCTCGCCGCGTGAGCAACGCAGCAGTCGCCGCAAGGCGCAAGCGCTCGATCTCATCGTTGATATCCGCCTCTTTCTCGATGTACAGATCGAGATGCGGCACGTACGCCTCAGGCTGGTAGTAATCGTAGTAGCTGACGAAATATTCGACGGCGTTGCGCGGGAAGAATTCCTTGAACTCGGCGTAGAGCTGCGCGGCGAGCGTTTTATTGTGCGCCAGGACGAGCGTCGGGCGCTGCACCCGCTGCACCACCTGCGCAATGGTGTACGTCTTACCCGTGCCAGTGGCGCCGAGCAGCGTCTGATGGCGCAAGCCGCGCTGAATGCCTTCCACCAATCGCTCAATCGCTTGCGGCTGATCGCCCGTCGGCTGATACGGCGCGACTAGCTCAAAGGCAGGCATGGCGTTCTCTCACTTCCCCTTTCCAAAGCTGAATGGTCGTTCGATTGCAGCGTACGTCGCGTGAGATGGCTAGGCGAGGCAGGGCTTCAGCAGATGGCGGGCGATGCGCGATCGCGCTAGACTTGCCTGCTGTGCAACTTGTTCATCGCGCTGTGCAGGCCGCGCAAGGCGTCCACTGCGCGATTGCCCCATGTGCGCTCCATGTGATATTGCCAATCCCACGCCGCCTGATGCATCAGGAGCGAGTCGCCTGTGGCGTAGCCTTTGTCGAAGATGACCAGCGCGCGCTTCACATCGCGATAGATGCCGACAATCAGCTCTGAGAGCGAGGCGACTACCGGCGCGCTCCATTCATGCGCGTCCTGCACTTGCCAGAAGAGCGTGAGTTCATCGAAGCCGGGGAAGTTGCGCAGCTCTTCGATCTGCGGATGGAGCCGTTCCTCAGGCGGCGCTTCTTCGCGTAGGAACAAGCCTGCGCTGTACAAGTTCGCCAACGAGATCGCGCCGCGCAGCAGCCGCTCGCCAAGCTCAAGCGTGTGCGATTCCTCGCAAAATTCGCAGAAACGGCGCGCGTTATCCGCAAAATTGGCGACTTCAGGCGTCAGAGTCCACTCGCCCATGTCGTCTGAGCAACTCCGCCAGCGCAGATTATAGCGCACTTTCGGGCGCGAGGCGTGTTATAATGCAGGCCGAGCGGTTCAGCGTGAGGCAGGCGACATGATCGTGGTGACGGGCGGCAGCGGCTTCGTCGGCAAGGCGCTCGTTGAGCGGC
>JAGHYP010000195.1 GCA_017743585.1 Chloroflexota bacterium | reverse complement strand
ACACATGATCAACCTGTGAGCACCTCCGAGCGCGCCATGCCGAGGCCGATGATGCGCTCGTGACGCGCTCGGAGGTGCTCACAGGTTGATCATGTGTCCTTCGAGTCCGTGCGCTGCCTCCATGATCGCCTCGCTGAGCGTGGGATGTGCATGGACGTTGCGCGCGATCTCGGCAGGCGTGAGTTCCCAGAGTTGTGCTAGTGTCAGCTCGGGCAACAGCTCGGTCACGTTCGGCCCGATCATATGCGCGCCCAGCAGCTCGCCGTAGCGCGCGTCGCTGATCAGCTTGACGAAGCCCGCATAATCGCCAAGCCCGAGCGCCTTGCCGTTCGCCTGCCATGGGAACTTGGCGACCTTGATCTCATATCCCTTCTCGCGCGCTTGTTTCTCAGTGTAGCCGAAGCTGGCGACCTGTGGATTGCAGTACGTGGCGCGCGGCATCATGACATAGTTGAGCGGCATGGTCTCGACGCCCGCTATCTTTTCAGCGGCGACGATGCCCTGTGCGCTGGCGACGTGCGCCAATTGCAGCTTGCCCGTCGCGTCGCCAATGGCGTAGGTGCCTTCCACATTGGTCTGCATGAAGTCGTCTACCTCGATCCAGCCGCGCGAATCGAGCTTGACGCCCGTCACTTCCAAGCCGTAGCCTGTGCGCGGCTTCCAACCGACCGCTTGCAGCACCATCTCAGCGCGCAACGTCTGCGTTTGCCCATCAATGCTCACAACGACTGACGCGCCTTCAGCGTCTTCAGCGATGCTCTCCACTTTGGCGCTTGTGAGAACTTTGATGCCCATGCGCGTGTACTGCCGCTTGAGTTCCTCAGAGACTTCCTCATCTTCCAGTGGCAGCATGTGCGGCATGTACTCAACCATTGTCACTTCTGTGCCATAGTTGTGCATCACGTAGGCGAACTCAGTGCCGAGCGCGCCTGCGCCGACGATGATGATGCTGCGCGGCAATTTGTCGTCCAAGATGAACTCAAGATAAGTGCGAACCCGCTTGCCGATCTGCGTGTTGGGCAGCGTGCGCGCTTCTGAGCCGACGGCGATAATCACATTTTTGGCGTTGAGCGTCTCTGTGCCGCCGCTGTTGAGCGCCACCTGGAGCGTCTTGGGAGCGACGAACGTCCCCCAGCCTTCGTAAGTATCGATCTTGTTCTTTTTCATCAGGCTCTGCACACCTTTCGCCAAGCGGCTGCTGACCTGGCGGCTGCGCTTGAATGCGACGCTGTAATCCAGCTCCACCTCGCCCGTCAGCTTGAAGCCGAACTCGGCGGCGCGATGCTTGATGATATGCGCCAGCTCGGCGTTGTGGAGCAGTGCCTTCGACGGAATGCAGCCGACGTTCAGGCAGACGCCGCCCCACCATTGCTTTTCGATGATAGCGGTCTTCAACCCGAGCTGTGCAGCGCGAATGGCGGCGACATAGCCGCCGGGACCGGCGCCCAGCACTACCAGATCGTATTCTTTAGCCATGCTGAGAATCTCCGAGTTGTGGATAGAACGTTACGCAGAGAGATTATAGCACGCCGTGATGCCCTCGCATTCAACAGAGAGAGTGAAAGCGCCCAAGCCCAATTGCGTCATCAGCGCGCCGGGGCGAGACACCCCGCTTGACAGACGCGCTGCGCTGCTATAAAGTCTCGCTCCAACGCATGCTTAGCGATATCTCTTGTCACTGAGCTTGGATAAGCCGAAAAAACATGCCGCTGCGAAGCAATCCGTTGCTCTACGAGATCAACACGTGGGTCTGGCTGGAAGACCTGCGCCAACGCTACAACCGCCCGCTGACTCTAGACACTCTGCCTGAGGAAGTGTTCGACGGCTTGGCAGAGTTGCACATTGACGCCGTCTGGCTGATGGGAATCTGGGAGCGCAGTCTGCATGGACGCCAGATCGCGCGTCACTTGAACTTCTTGCTTGAGGAATATCGGCGCGCCTTGCCGAACGTCACAGAGGCGCAGATCATCGGCTCGCCGTATGCCATCTATCGCTACGAAGTGGACGCGCATTACGGCGGACGCGACGCGCTGGCCATCTTCCGACGCAAGCTGGCAGAGCGCAACATCCGCCTGATCCTCGATTTTGTCCCGAATCACGTGGCAGTCGATCATCACTGGACGATTGACGCGCCTGAGGCTTTGATCCAAGCGACCGCTGAGCAAGCGGCTGCGCAACCTGATCTGTACTTTGCTGCGCCACAGCCTGAGGCGCGTGGACGCTACTTTGCGCACGGGCGCGATCCGAACTTTCCGCCTTGGTCGGATACGGCGCAAGTGGACGCCTTCTCGCCGCGCGCGCGCCAAGCGACCTTGCAGACCCTCTACGACATCGCTGAACAATGCGACGGGGTGCGCTGCGATATGGCGATGCTGATGGTGAATCGCATTTTCAGCAGCACGTGGAATCGCCCTGAGCTGCCTGCGCAGGAGTTTTGGGTCGAGGTGATCAACGGCGTGCGCGCGCGGCATCCTGAGTTCTTGTTCGTGGCAGAGGTGTACTGGGATATGGAAGCCGAGCTGCTGGCGCAGGGCTTCGATTACGCTTACGATAAGCGCTTGTACGACCGCTTGCTGCATGGCTCGCCATCTGCTGTGCGCGACCATCTGACAGCGGCGCTCAGCTATCAGCGCCGCATGGTGCGCTTCACTGAGAATCACGATGAAGCGCGCACAATGGCGAGCTTCGGTCGCGCGCGGGGGCAGATGGCGGCGCTATTGTGCGCTACGCTGCCTGGCATGACGCTCTTCTACGAAGGGCAGTTCGAGGGCAGGCGCGTGAAGTTGCCTGTGCAGCTCGGAGCGCGCCCGCAAGAGCCGCTTGAGGCTGAGGTATATGCTTTCTATCGCGCATTGCTGGCGGAAGTGAACGCGCCGCTCTATCATGACGGCGTCTTCAATCTGCTCGGCACGCTGCCGTTGAGCGGCGGCAGTCACAACGAGCCGTTGCTCGCCTACACATGGACTTTGGACGCACAACGGCGGCTGATCATCATCAATCTGAGCCGCGATAGCGCAGCACAAGGGCGAGTCATGCTCGGCGACGCAGCGTTGGGCAACGCATCGGCGTGGCGCTTCACGGACGTCTTCAACACGGCTGAGACGTTTCTCGTGCCGACTGACTCCCTCCTGAGCGGCGGCGTGTACGCTTCGCTGCCGCCGAATGGCTTCAAGGTCTACCGGCTTGAAGCAGCAGATCGCTAGAGGGTTGAGGTGAGGCTATGACAAGCGTGCGCACGCGCCTGACCAGCGCCGAGTTCCGGCAGTTTTGCGAGCTGCCGCAGAATGCACACAAGCGCTTCGAGCTGCACGAAGGAGAGATCGTCGAGATGCCCTCGCCGAGCCCGCTGCATCAGTGGATCGTCGCTGAGTTGCTCTACTTGCTCAAGGCGTTTCTGCGCATACAGCCGCTCGGCTACGTCTTCGGTGATAATCTCGACTACGAGCCCGCGGACGGTGTGATTGTGCAACCCGATCTCTCGTTCGTCTCATACGAGCGCGCGCCGAGCCTGCCTGAGCGCTTCACAATCATGCCTGACTTAGCAGTCAAGGTCAGGTCGCCGAGCAATCCTGAGCGTGACTTGCTGCGCAAAGTGATGTTGTACTTTGCCTACGGCGCGCGCGAGGTTTGGGTGATCTATCCTGAGGAACGCATGGTGCGGCTATACACGCCTGCTGCGCAAGGGGTGAAATTGCGCCAATTCGCTGAAGGCGAGACGCTCAGCGGCAGCGCCGTCTTGCCCGAGTTCACAGTCGCCGTCGCGCAGTTGTTCCCACAGGCGCAGCTGACCCACGACTGAGCGCTGTGCATTCCTGCGCAGGCGCGCTATACTCTGAGCGCATGCCCCGCCAAAGCTGAGTAGAGATACCTCAATGGTCAGGCGCTCCGTATACCCCTTCACTGCGATCGTCGGGCAAGAGCGGATGAAACTCGCCTTGAGCTTGAACGCGATCAATCCAAGCATTGGTGGTGTCTTGATTCGAGGCGAGCGCGGCACAGCCAAGTCAACCGCTGTGCGCGCTTTGGCGGCGCTCCTGCCTGAAATCTACGTGGTCGCCGATTGCCCCTTCAGCTGCGATCCTGATCGCCCCGACTTGCTGTGCGATGGCTGCCGCGCGCGCCTTGAGCGTGGCGAAGAGCTGCCCGTGACGCGCCGCAAGATTCGTATCGTGGACTTGCCCGTCAGCGCGACTGAAGATCGCGTGGTCGGCACGCTGGATATCGAGAAAGCCATCAAGCAGGGCGAGCGGCATTTCGAGCCCGGCATTTTGGCGGCAGCCAATCGCGGCATTTTGTACGTGGATGAAGTGAATCTGCTCGACGATCACGTGGTGGATTTGCTGCTCGACTCGGCGGCGATGGGCGTGAACACGGTCGAGCGCGAAGGCATCAGTTTTCAGCACCCAGCGCGTTTCATCTTGGTCGGCACGATGAATCCCGAAGAAGGCGAACTGCGCCCGCAGTTGCTGGATCGCTTCGCGCTCTCGGTTGAAGTGCGCGGAATCACCACGCCGCGCGAGCGGATGGCGATTTTAGAGCGGCACATTGCTTTCGATGCCGATCCTGACGCCTTCCGCAGCGCGTGGCAAGCCTCTGAGCAGAAATTGAGCGATGAGATCGAGGCAGCGCGCCGCATCGTTGACCGAGTCAGCTACACCAGCCGCGATCTGTTCACCATCGCCAATCTGACCGCCAGTTTGCACGTAGAAGGACATCGCGCCGATCAGGTCATCCTGAAGACAGCGCGCGCGCACGCCGCCCTTGAAGGTCGCACCTGCATCAGCGAGCGCGATATCGTAATCGCGGCGGAACTCGCCTTGCCACACCGCCTGAAGCGCGGTCCATTCCACGAAGCGCAGGCGAGCCTGAACGACCTCGCCGAGCGAGTCCGGCAGTTGCAAGCGCAGTATGAAGAGACCGATCAGCCTCAGGTGACGCTGCAAAGCGACTTTGCGGGCAAAAAAAAAAGCCACTCTGTGAGCGCGGCGCAGGGCGAGCGCGCCGATCGGCCGCCTGAGGCAGGCAGCGCACAGCCTGCCTTGCAATCCATCTTCAACGGGCGCGACGCGCGCTGGTGGGACGGCGGCAAAAAGGTCGCTCCGAGCGCCGAGTTTGATGTGCGCAAGCTGGATACCCCGCTTGACCGCCTGACGCGCAAAATGGCAGGTCGGCGCAGCCAGACGCGCACTGAGCGCAAGCGCGGACGCTACATTCAGGCGCGCCCAGCTAGCGATTGGCGCGACGACATCGCGTTCGATGCCACGTTGCGCGCTGCAGCGCCTTTCCAGCGCGGGCGACTGCACCAAGAGCTGGCTTACAACATCGAATTGCAAGAC
>JAGHYP010000194.1 GCA_017743585.1 Chloroflexota bacterium | reverse complement strand
TCTGAAAAGCGCATGAGCCGAGCGCGGCGCCCGACCTTATAATGAGCGACAATGAGCGACAACGCGCGACAACGGGCGGCGATCTTTGCTAGGATAGACTGCGTATCAGGATAGACAGGGTATGGACACGCATCGCCCTGCGCATGAAGAGACCGATCAGCTGCAGTACGAGCAATACGCGCCGAGGCGACGCCCTGCGCCGAAGCCGATCGCTGAGCAGAAGCCGACGGTCAGGCGCGCTGAGCCGCTCACGCCGCGCTCGGCCGGCTCGGCCGAGCTGACCCGCCCCACACTGCCGCCGACTCAGCCGTTGCGCGCCGTGTGGCCTTTTGCGTCGCCGCCCCGCGCGCCGCTAGTTTCTAGGGGCAGGCCGACGCCGCTGCCCCGCTACTGGCTGCCGCTGCTCGGCATCGCGCTGAGCTGCGCCGTCACACTTTGCGCCGCGCTGTGCCTCGGCTGGCAATTGCTGAGCAACGCGCTCGCGCGCAACTCGAGCGCAGCCCAAGCCGCCACGCCCACGCTGACCCTCGCCACGCCGCCGCCGACCACGCCGCCTGAACTGCAGATCCAGCCTTGGAACGGGGTTGAGCGCTTCACGATCTTGCTGCTTGGCTTGGATAAGCGCCCAAACGAGCGCGGCACAGCCTTCCGCACAGACACGATGATCTTAATCAGCCTCGACCCCGCGGCGCGCAGCATCGGCGTGCTGAGCATCCCGCGCGATCTGTACGTCGAGATTCCGCGCGACGCAGCCTTCGGGCAGCATTACGGCTTCCAGCGCGTCAACACGGCGTATCTTCTGGGCGAGCGCCTCAGAGAGGGTTACGGCCCACGCTTGGCGATGCAAACAGTGCAATACAACTTGGGCATCCGCGTTCACGATTACATCGTCTTCGATTTCCAAGCGTTCATCGCGGTGATTGACGCCATCGGCGGCATTGAGATCGACGTGCCGCGCCCGATTGTGGATCACGCCTATCCTGATATGTACACCAATGGCTACGACCCGCTCTACATCCCTGCAGGCAGGCAATGGATGGACGGCGAGCTGGCTTTGAAATACGCCCGCTCGCGGCACGATAGCAGCGACTTCGACCGCGCGCGCCGTCAGCAGCAGGTGATCGCCGCGATCCGCGAGCGCATCCTGCGCTTTGAGATGTTGCCGCAATTGCTCTTGCGCGCGAGCAACCTCTGGGCGGCGCTCAGCGCGCATGTGCGCAGCGGCTTGAGGCTTGAGCAGTGGATTCAGCTGGCGCTCTACGCCAAAGACGTGCCGAGCGAGAACATCCGCTACGGCGTGCTGGACGAGCGCTACGCGCAGCCGATAGTGTGGAACGGCATGTCAGTGCTTGTGCCGAACCGCGCCGCGATCGGCAGCTTGCTGGTGCAAGTCTTCGGGGCAAACTACAATCAGTGACGCAGCACAGCGCGCGATAGCTTCGTCAGCGCGAAAAGGCGAGGAAGCTTTTTCCTCGCCCGCGTGACCTTTGCTAGGCTTTCTTCTCGGCTTGGCGTCTCGCCAGCTCGCGCGCGACCAGCTCGCGGCGCAGGACTTTCAAAACAGGCGTCTTGGGCAGCTCGTCAATGAACTCGATGCGCGTCGGCACCTCGTAGCGCGCCAACTTCTGCAGGGCGAAGTCAATCAGCTCCTCCTCGGTCACCTCGTGATTCGGCTTCAGCACCACCCACGCCTTCAGCGCTTCCTGCCCTTCCTTCTCAGGGTGCGGAATGGCTGCCACGGCGACTTCCTGCACGGCGTGATGCTCTGCCAGCACTTTCTCCACGTTGTTCGGATAGACGTTGAAGCCGCCGATGATCGCCATATCCTTCTTGCGATCCACGATGAAGAAGTAGCCATCTTCGTCCATGTAAGCGATATCGCCTGTGAAGAGCCACTTGCGCCCGCCGGGCATCAGCCGCAGCGCATTTTCCGTCTCGGCGGGCATGTTGTGATAGCCGATCATCAACGTCGGCGACCAGACGACCAGCTCGCCTTCCTTGCCGACGGGCATCTCCGTCAAGCCATCTTCCAAGCTGACGATCTTCATCTCAACATCAGGCAACGGGATGCCGATGCTGCCCGTCTTGTTCTTGCCGTAGAGCGGATTGACGCAGACTGCGACGGCGGTCTCGCTCATGCCGTAGCCCTCAGAGAGCCTGCTGCCTGTCAGCTCCTCAAAGCGGCGCTTGGTCGCAGGCGGCAACGGCGCCGCGCCGCTGATGCAAGCGCGGATCGAGCGCAAGTTGTATTTGCCCTTCGCCACGTCAGGATCGTTGTTGATGGCGTTGTACATGGCAGGCACGCCCATGAAAATGGTCGGCTTGTAGGCGTGGATGACTTCCAGCACCTCTTTGATCTCGCGCGGATTGGCCACCATCAGCATGCTGGCGCCCAGCGAGACCGCGAAGCACATCACCGAGATCATGCCGAAGACGTGGAAGAGCGGGAGAGCCGCCATGAAGACTTCCTTGCCTTGCTCAACCTTCCCCAAGAAGGCGCGGCACTGCAGCGTGTTGCACACAAGCGCCTGATGCGTGGCGATAGCGCCCTTCGGCACGCCGGTTGTGCCGCCCGTGTATTGGAAAATGGCGGGATCCTCAGCGCGAACCTCAACATCGGCGCGCTTGCCTCTGTACCTTGCTAACAAATCGGCAAAGGCGTAGTCAACAGGATGCTTCTCAATCCGATGACCGCCCTTCTTCTCTTTCGCCACTGTGAACAGGAAGGCAGCCAATGGCGGCAGATATTCCTTGATGTTGGTCACGATCACGTTTTTCACGTCAGTTTGATGCTGGATTTGCTTGATCGTGTTGTAGAACAAGCTGAGCGTGATGACGGTTGTAGCGCCGCTATCTTTGAGCTGCTCCGCTATGCGCACTGCAGGATAGGTCGGATTGATGGCGACGACCACGCCGCCTGCTTTCAGCACGCCGAAGAAGCTGATCACGAACTGCGCGCAATTCGGCAAGACCAATCCAACGCGCTCGCCCTTGTTCAGACCCATGTCCACGAGCGCGGCGGCCAAGGCGTCCACTTGCTCGTTCAGCGCGCGGTAGTTCAGCACGGCTTTTTGGCGCCCCACCACAGGCAGGCGCGCCGAGGTGACAACGGCAGGATTGTTCGGCAGCTCGGCAGCGGCATCCACAAGGAACTGGTAGATCGGGTGTTTTGGATACGGCTCAAGGCTGTGCGGCACGCCCGGGTCATAGTGCTTCAGCCAAGGCTTGTCAGCATAAGTGACAGTAGACATCGCTCGTAACAACCTCTGTAAGCTGGAATCCGTGAGCTGTAAAAGGATAACTTGAGGGAAAGTGTAGCGGATTTCGCGCTTGAGTCAATGTGAAGCTGCGCGGAGTGGCTGATCGCCGCCGCTTTGGGCGCTGAAGATCGCTTTGGCGGCCTCGCGGCCCGAGCTGCGCGCGCGCGACTTACTGCGCTAGACGCCCGTGCGCTGCGACTCAGGCTGCTCAGCGCCGACCGCTTTCAGGGCGCGCCATGGCGCCTCCCGCTCGCGGCGGATGCCCGCCATCAGCAAGCCGAGCTGCTCGCGAGTCGCCTCCTTGGCGGGCAGAGTCTCGATGATCTGCCCTTTGTACATCACGGCGATCCGATCCGAGAGCGCCATGATCTCGTCCAGCTCAGCCGAGACCAGCAAGACTGCCGCGCCCGCGTCGCGTTGCTGCACAATCCGCTGATGGATGAACTCAATCGAGCCGACGTCAATGCCGCGCGTCGGCTGGCTGGCGATCAGCAGGCGCGGCGAGCGGCTGAACTCGCGCGCCACCACCATCTTCTGCTGATTGCCGCCGCTCAAGCTGCTAGCGCTGGTCTCAGGCGATGGAGTGCGGATGTCGAATTCGGCGATCAGGCGCTCAGCTCCTTGGCGCACGGCGCGATCATCGCGCTGCAAGCCGCCTCGGGTCGCGCGCCCCGCCAGCAAGCGGCGCAACAAGCGCGTGCCGAGCGTCCCGACCAAATGCGCCGCCCCCAAGCCGAGCAACGCTGCGCCAAAACTCACGGCGAGCGCCAAGATGAACGGCGCGGGCTCGCGGCGCGGATCAAGCTCGGCAAGGCGCAGGCTCTGAGCAAGGCTCGGATAGAGCGCGCTCCACGCGCTGCCCAGCACAAAGGCGACCGCGCCGAAGAGCGCCACGTACAGCGCGAGGGCGAGCGGCAATTGCCACGAAGTGGGGAAGACCGCCACAGGCGGCAGGTAGTATCGGTTCAGGATCAAGTTATCGGCGACCGAGAACGGCTTGACCATGCCGTAGCGCTGCCGATCTTCGGGGATGTGCGCGACGCCTGAGTCGGTCACGCGGCGCGGATCGCCCATGCGGATCGGACGTCCGTCGATCAGCATCTCGCCGCCTGCAGCGCGCCGCAAGCCCGTCAGCACTTCCACCAGCTCAGTCTGCCCGTTGCCTTGCACGCCTGCGATGCCCAGCACCTCGCCGGCGCGCACCTCGAAACTGACTCCGTCCACAGCCAACGCGCCGCGGTCATCGTAGGCGCGCAGATCGCGCACTTGCAGGACGACTTGGCGCGGCACTGCCTCGCCTTTCGTGACGCGCAGCAGCACTTCGCGCCCGACCATCAGCGCGGCGAGGAATTGCTCCGCCTCAACCTCGTCCGCCGGCAGCGCGGCGCGCGCTACCTTGCCAACCACGCGCCCGCCGCGCATGACCACGATGTTATCGGCGACCGCCAGCACCTCTTTCAGCTTGTGCGTGATGAAGATGATCGAGACGCCCTGCGCGGCGAGGGCTTTCATGATGTTGAAAAGCTCGCGGCTCTCTTGCGGCGTCAAGACCGCTGTCGGCTCGTCTAGGATCAAGATATCCGCCTTGCGGTAGAGCGCCTTGACGATCTCAACGCGCTGCTGCAGCCCGACGGGCAGCTTCTCGACCAGCGCGTCGGGATCAACCTCTAGGTTGAAGCGCTTCGAGAGCTCGCGTACGCGCCTGGCTGCGCGCGCGCGGTTGAGACGGCGCCCCGCCGTGCTGAACAGATCGAGCAAGGCGTCTAGGGCGGCATCCATCATCGCCATGCGCGAGTCGTCGCGCCGCGCCGCGCCGCCGCGCCAAGTCTGCCTGCCATGCCGATACAGCGAGACCATGCTCACGCCGCCAGTCACAGCGCCGATCAAAAGCGGCAGCCACAGCAACAGCGCCGTGGCGAGCTGATTTTCGGGATAGAAGCGGCTCAGCACGGTCGTGGCGCGCTCGATCAGCGGCAGGCGCTGAAAGGCTTGCCGCGCGAACTCGGGCGCGTCCACCAAATACGTCGCAATGGTCAGCGCCAGCTGCCAAGCGATCTGACCGACTAGCACGCCGATCAAG
>JAGHYP010000193.1 GCA_017743585.1 Chloroflexota bacterium | reverse complement strand
ACGACCGTCGCCGCGTTTCAGCCATCTCACTTGCGCGCCCTGCCGCTCAGGTTGCGCCGAATGGCGAGCAACTCGCGCACAAAGACGCCGACTCCGACCGCCGTCGAAGTCATGCGAATGACAGGCACCGCCACGTTGCGGCTGATGAACTCAGTTGTATCGCGCGCCGTGCTGACCGTCTCTTGCGCTTCCTCGATGATCGGCTTGACCTCGCTGCTCAGGATATTGATCAGCGCGCTGATCTGCGCAATCAAGATCACGAGCGCAATGGCGATCAAAGTGGTATGCAGCGCTAGGATCACGATGAACAGATCGCGCAGGATGCGGAAGAAATTCGCCACGCCCTCTGAGTCGGCGATGCCGCCGATCACAGCGATGCCAAACAGCACCACAATCACGCCGATGAAGCCGCCTACGCCGATCAACAACCAGCGCGATAAGCCGCCTTGCCGCGCCTCAGCCGCCTGCTCTGAAACTGCCTGCCTACCGCTCATTCCTGCCCCTTCGTCTCTCGCCCTGATAGAAAGCGCGTGATGAATAGCGCCGCCCACGCCCCGAGGGTTGCCGTGAACGTGTTCAAGACGCCAATCGCCAGCGCGTTCACCTCAAAAACGGTGCCGAAAATCTGCCCAATGGCGAAGCCAAGCCAACCGGCGAGCAGATAGAGCGCCAATCGGCGCGTGCTGCCACCGAAGATCAGGTGGAAAAGCGCGCCGTAGAGCGTCGCCAGCAGAAAGCCGAAGACAACCGGCGGACTCGGCATCGCCTAGCGCTGCCTCGGCGCATGGCCTGGCGCCACCAAAAACTGCGCCGACCACGGCACGTAGCGGCTGAAGAACTCCTCGTTGCTGACCAGAATCTGCCCGTCCAAACTGCGAATGGTGCGCCAGACGCGCGCGTCCACGCCGTCCACAGCGAAGTCCACTTGGCGTATCTCGCCCGGGCGCACGCTCGGACTCTCAGTATATTTCGGCTTGCCGTGCGGCACGACGTTGCTCAGGCGCGGACCGATCTTCTCCACAATGCGCCCAACGCTTGTGCTGTAAAAGGTGATGGTCAGCGATTGCTTAGACGGCATGAAGTTGACCGCGATCAAGATGTGATAGGGCGTATCGTTGCGGAACTTCAGGTCAATGATCGGCGCGTAGACCGTCGCGTCCATGCCAACGCCGGCTGAGTAGCGCCGACCGTTGGCGATAGCCGTGCCGCTCTCATAGTAGCCGACGCGATAGCCGTGCGGGTGGCGCTCTAGGATTGGGTAGCCGCCGAAGAACGCCGCTTGGAAGATCGTAGTGCTGACTTGGCAGACGCCGCCGCCGACGCCCTCAATGGTGCGGTCGCCGTATATGACCAGACCAGTCTCATAGCCCGTCTCGGGCGAGATATCGCCAACGTATTTGTTGAACGAGAACACTTCGCCGGGCGCGATGACCAAGCCGTGAAAGCGCCGTGCCGCGACTTGAATATTGGTGCGCCGCTCAGCGCTCGAACCGTAGAAGAACGTGGTCGCTTCCACGATCTTCTCAGTGATGCCGAGCTCAAGGGCGGTCGCTTGGCTAGGTATAGCAGGCTTGATCGTGATGAGGCTGAGCGGCACGCGCCGATTGTCCGTGCGGAAGATGGCGGCTTCGAAGGCTTTCAAGCTCGCCTCAATATCCAGCTCGCGCCCCTCGAGGCTATCTTCGATCGGCAGCAGCTCGCGGCGCGCCTCGTTGAAGACGAAACGCGCATTGCGCGGCTCGACGCGCAGCTGCGGCGCTAGCTCAGCCAGAAAGGCGCGCAACGGCTCGAGATTGACGCTCACTGTGTAGCGCGCCGTGCCGTCGCCGTTCTCGACGCGCTGAATGTTCAGCAAGCTGCTGATGAACTCGATGCTGACTTGCCATGGGCCAGGATCGCCTTCGCGAGTGACGGGCAAGTACAGCTGGATCGGGCTGCTGAGCGCGGCGCGAACTTTAGCGGCGGCTTCTTCCACGTCGCGGACGGCAGGTTGCGTCTCTCGGATGACAAGCGGAATCTCAGCTCCTGTGGTCAGGGTGAGGATAGCTTGGCGCAGCATGCCGAGCGTGGCTTCAACATCCACTTCCCTGCCGATCTGACTGGCAGTGGCGATGACCTGCGTGCCATTCAAGATGAGCGCAGCATCGTGCACAGGGCGGTTGATCTCAGCCGCGATCTGGTTGAGCAAAGCGGCGGCTCGCGATTGGTCGAAGACAATAATCGGCTGCACTGAGGCGCCGTTCAGCCATGCGTCGCCCTGCTCGCGCAGGTTCTCCAGCAAATTGCCGCCGCGCCCGATCTTGAAAGCGGCTTCAACCGTCTGGAGCGGGTCGTAGCTGACGCCTAGCTCAGCGGCTGTTCTCTGCCAGAAGCGCTCGCCATCGCGAAAGGTGAAGACGGCGCTTTCGCCGTAGGTGAAGCGCGCAGCGAGCGCCGCCATCGCCTGCTGGTGCGTCATCCCTGAGAGGTCTATGCCGAACGCGGAAACGCCGGGATAGATCAGCCGAGCGAACTGCAGCTGGTGCAACGCCAGATAGAGCGCTGCCAGCAGAAAGAGCATGATGATCGCCGTCGCACCGAGCAGCGGCAGACGGATGAGCCATGCGAGCAGCACCGCGCGGCGTCTTGAATGGCCATAGCGCTGCTCGTCATAGGGCGTTTGCCAAGTTTCCATGACCGCTTGCCTCAACTGTATCGCGCCGCCTTGCCAAGGCAGATGCGCACGGAATTCCAGATCGCTGACGCCGTTCACTATAGCCGATTCAGGCGAGCGCGGCAAGGCGCGTCCTCGAAAGGCGCTGCTATAAAAAGTGCTGAACTTTCGGCTAGAATTGTCAGCGTACCCGATCAATACACCAGCGGCGCGCACGAGTCCTTCAGGCCGACCGCGAATTCGGAGAGACGCGCTTTTGCTCGAGAGCTTGAAGGATGAGCTGCGCACTTGGCGTGTTTCATCGATTGGCGACCAGTCTTTCTTCACAGCTCGCTGCAGACGTTGACCTGAAGCCGCGTCATCCAATCGGCTTTGCCGTGCGGCGTAACGTGTTCGAGAGCTAGACAGCGTGATCCCAGAGCGACTCGCAGCGGCGGCGCTTGCCTTGACGGAAGGCATGGGCTGGCAGAGTATCACGCGCTTGCTGGCAGCCTTCGGCTCACCACAAGCGATCTTGGCGGCTACTCCCGAGCAGCGTGAGCGCGTGCGCGGCGTCAGCGCGCAGGTCAAAGCGAACCTTGCACGGCTGGACATCAGGCGCATCGCTGCCGACCTGCGGCGCTGGCGCGCTGAGGGCATTCACTACGCGCTGTGGCACGAGGCCGATTACCCGCCGTCGTTCAGTCGGCTCGCCAATCGCCCGCTGATCGTCTTCTGGCGCGGCACTGCTCTGCCCGCAAGTGCGCAATGCATTGCTATTGTCGGCACGCGGCAGCCCAGTGCTGAGACCAAGCAGCGCACAGCGGCCTGGTCAGCCGCTTTGGCAGAGCGCGGCTGGGCGATCGTCAGCGGCTTGGCGCGCGGTGTGGATAGCATCGCGCATAGCGCGGCGGTCGCGCAGCGCGGCTGTAGCGGCGCTGTGTTAGGTAGCGGGATCTTGCGCATTTACCCGCCTGAACACGTAGCGCTCGCCGCGCAATTGCAGCGCAACGGCTTCCTGCTCTCTGAATATGCCCCCGATCAGATGGTGCGCTCTGAGTGGCTGATGTTGCGCAATCGCCTGATCGCAGCCTTGTGCCGCGCTGTGCTGGTGATGGAAGCGCCCGCTGAGAGCGGCGCGCTGCACGCTGCGCGCTTTGCACATGCCCAAGGAATCCCCATCTTCGCCGTGCCGAACAGCGAGGGCAACCTAGCGCTCTTGACGTCCATTGCGCAGCCGCTGCCCGAAACGCCCGATGAGCTCCTTGACGTCGTGCTCCGTCTGCCCTATCCGCCCTATCCACTTGAGCGGATGGACTCAGGCGCGCAACCGCGCTTACTGCCTGAGGAGTAGCCTATTGTTACCGTGCGAATTCATCGTCTTGCTGTCTCGCTGATGCCCAAGCGCGTTTGGCAACCCGCAGCTGAGCGCACTGCGCCTAGCACAGCCTCGCTTGACAACGAATACTGACGCGATCTACAATGACCAATACCTAGACAAAAAGTGGACAAGCGTTCTCCAAATTCATGCGGCGTCAACTCGAGGATTACCCGGACGAACCGATCTACAACATGAAAGCGGTCGAGCAGCAGACGGGCATCTCAGCCGCGACGCTGCGCGCTTGGGAACGCCGCTACACGCTGATCCAGCCGAAGCGGACTGCTAGCGGCTACCGTCTGTACTCTGAACGCGATGTGGCGCTGCTGCGCTGGGTGCGCCGGCAGATGGAAGAAGGCCTGACAATCAGCCGCGTGGTCGCCATGCTGGAAGCAGCACGCCAGCACGGAGATACAATCTACATCGAGCCGCAAGACGCCTCTGCTGTCCTTGATCGGCATACGCCGCAGCCGCCCGCTGAATTTGTTCAACCGCTGGTGCAGGCGCTGATCAGCCTCGACACAGAGCGCGCCGATGAAGTGATCGAGCAGGCCTTTGTCTTGTTCACGATGCCGACCGTCTACGTGGAGGTCATCACGCCTGCTTTGGTCGAGATCGGCGAGCTGTGGCATCGCGGCGAGATTTCGATCTCGATTGAGCATTTTGCCACCACCTATCTGCGCGGCAGATTGCTCGGCTTGCTGCAGGCCTATCCGCATCGCAGCGACATGCCGATGATCATCGTCGGTTGTGCGCCCGGCGAGCGCCATGAGGTCGGCGCGCTGATTTTCGCAGTCATGTTGCGCCAACACGGCTTCAACGCTATCTACCTCGGGCAGGATGTGCCAGTGGATGATATTGTGCAGACGGCGATCCAAGAGCGCGCCGCCATGATCTGTCTCTCCGCCAGTAGCGCCGCCTCTGCGCTCGCCCTGCGCGAAGTCAAGCCATTGCTCGCTCAGAGCCAGTGTCCGAATCCGCCGCTCTTCGGCTACGGCGGGCGCGCTTTTGACACTGATCCCGAGCTGCGCCGCCAAGTAGACGGTTATTACTTGGGCAGCGACCCGCGCGATGCGATCAACCTGATCGTCAACTTGCTGCGCTCCCAACGCGATGGTCGCTGATCACTTTTGCTTGGCAGCGATCGCCTGAATTGCCGCCTCCAACTTTGCCAAGCCGACCATTGGCTCAGCGCCCAGATGCAAGCGAATGATGCGCCTGCCGCGACTTTGGAGCGCTTCGTAGTCGCCCTCCGCTTGCGCTTGCTTCAGAACGCTGAAGCTGTAGGGCATGTTCGGAATTGGTAGCGCCTCAGCGTCATCTACGGTCAGCTGAATGAACACGCCTTTATCGCAGCCCGCCTTGTGCAG
>JAGHYP010000192.1 GCA_017743585.1 Chloroflexota bacterium | reverse complement strand
GTTCGAGGAGTGTACAGCGGCGCGGCTCGCCTTGATCAAATCGAGCCGATCTGCCACGTCGGCGAAGACTTCAAGGGCGCGGTCGAGATGTGCGCGCGTGTGCGTGGCTGTGTAGCTGGTGCGCAGCAAGCTCATGTTAGCCGGCACGCCGGGCGGCAGGACAGGATTGGTGTAGACTCCTGCGTCGGCCAGCGCGCGCCACGCCAAAACCGTGCGCAGATCGTCGCGGATGATGATCGGGATGATCGGCGTGTTGCTCTGCCCAATATCGAAGCCCATCTCGGTCAGGCGCGCGCGCATGTAGTTGGCGTTCGCCCACAGCTGATCCACGATTTGCGGATTCTCCTCGATGATATCAAGGCACGCCAAGACGGTCGCGGCGTTGGCGGGCGGCAGGCTGGCGCTGAAGATCAACGAGCGCGCGTGGTGCTGGATGTAGTGGATCACATCGGCGCTGCCCGCGATGAAGCCGCCGACAGAGGCAAAGCTCTTGCTGAACGTCCCCATCACGATATCCACTTGATCGAGCAATCCGAAGTGCGCCACTGTGCCGCGCCCCATTGGGCCGGTCACGCCGATGCCGTGCGCATCGTCCACCATGATGCGCGCGCCGTACTTCTTGCAGATCGCCACGATATCGGGCAACGGCGCGATATCGCCGCCCATGCTGTAGACGCCATCTACCACCACTAGCTTGCCGGCGTCCTCGGGCAGGCGACTCAGCACTTTCTCAAGGCTGCTCACGTCGTTGTGGTTGAAGCGCTTCATCTCGCCGAAGCACATCAAGCAGCCGTCCACGATGCTGGCGTGATCGTCTTTATCAATGATCACGTAGTCGCCGCGCCCGACCAATGCGCTGATCGTGCCGACGTTGGCTTGGTAGCCTGTGGTGAAGGTGAGCGCAGCTTCAGTTCCTATGAAGCGCGCTAGGCGGCGCTCCAACTCGCAGTGCAATTCCAACGTGCCGTTCAAAAAGCGGCTGCCAGTGCAGCTCGTTCCGTACTTAGCGATAGCATCCATCGCAGCCTGGCGCACTTTCGGATGCGTGGTCAAGCCCAGATAGTTATTCGAGCCGAGCATGATCACCTCGCGCCCTTCAAAGGTCGCTGTGGCGCCTTCTGAGTTCTGCAACGGCTGAAAATACGGATAGATGCCCCGCTTCATCGCTTCCTTGGCGATGGTGTAGCTGCGTACCTTCTCGAACAAATCCTTCGGCATGGCGTAACTCCTCGTCACCAGTGGTCGTCAAGCGTTAGGGATACCGTCACCCACGTAGGGCGTATCCGTCATGCATTGACTTGCGTTGTAGATATTAACACTTCTCTAAGAACTTAGCACGCCGATGCCGCGAATTTGTTCGAGGACAATTGCCTTGGCGTGGATAGAGTTACGGCGTGCCGATCTGCACAATCAGGCGCGCCAAATTTCGCTTTTGACAATAGCTTGTGCGATCTCACAAGCGGCGCAGTTGATAGAGTTGACCATCTTCGAAGGCGCGTTCGCGGTAGTAGGCGCGCGTGCCAACCGCTGAGATCACAGCGAGCCGTGCATAGCCGTGAGCGCGCGCGATCTGGGCGGCATGCTCGATCAGGCGCGTGCCGAGTCCGTTGTGCTGCGCTTTGCCGGCCGCCTCTTGCCCAAAGCCGAGCGCCTGCCCGTAAACATGCACCTCGCGGATGACCGCCGCGCCCTCTAGCTCAGCGTGAAGCGCAGGCACGCCGCGATCAGGCAGGCTGAGCCGCAAAAAGCCCGCGATATGCCGCTCGGCTGTGATGAACTGCAAAAAGTGCTCGCGTCCGACGCTCGTCGGATAGCTCAGCACGTCAAGGCGCAATGCCTCAGGCGCGATAGCGCTATCGCGCACTTCGCGCGCGCGGATGTCGCGGCTGCGCTCGCCACGCGCAGCCAGATGTGCCTCAACCAACTCGCGCAAGTTGGTCAGCTTGTTGCCGACTACGATATTGGTTGAAGGAATATCGCGGATGATGCGCGTCAGGCGGCAATATTCAGGCGTGGCGCGCAGGCAATCGGCGAGGAGCGCGATCAGAGTCTCCGTGCTATAAGGCTGCCACGCGCCGCTCTGATAATAGCGCATCAGCTCTGCTGATTCGACCAGCGAGCACGGATAGATTTTCAGCTCGTCAGGGCAGAAATCGGGATCGCTGAACAGGCGCTGATAATCAGCGCGATCCGACTCAGGCGTCGCGCCGTACAAGTTCGGCATCCAATGCGCGTGAATTTTGAAGCCCGCCTGCCGCAAGAGCCGCACGGCGCGCCGTGTATCGCCCACTGTGTGACCGCGCTTGTTCAGCTGCAAGATGCGATCGTCAAGGCTCTGAAAGCCGATCTGGACTTTGGTGCAGCCCAGGCGCCGTATGCGCAGCACTTCCTCGGCCGAGACGTGATCGGGGCGCGTCTCGACCGTTAAGCCGACGCAGCGGCATGGCGCGCGCTCATTTTCGCGATGTGCCGCCTCTAGCTCTTGCCATGTGGCATATTCTGTGATCGGCGTGCGCAAGTGCAGCTGCGCTGCCCCTTGCCGACTGCGCTGCAGCTCAGCGGCGTACAGCGTTGAGACCAACTGATTGTACGTGCGCCCCGCGCTGTGAACAGCCGCATCAGGCAGCTCGGCGCCTGGCTTGAACTGCGCCGTTGCATCGGCTTCTAGCAAGGCGCGCACCTCATCAGTTCGATCCACACCGCGCCCGAAGTCGTGCAAAGCATCGAACAGGCGCTTGATGAACCAGATTTGGTAATGCTCAGGATAGAACGACCACGTGCCGCCTAGCACGATCAGCTCGATTTTATCAGTCGGATGGCCCATGTTGTGCAGGGCGCGCAAGCGCGTGTAAGTCTGCAGGTACGGATCGAAAGCGTTGAGCGCCGCGCGCTGCGCGCCCGGCTCATCGCGCAGATAGCTCTTCGGCATTCGCACGTCGCTCGGGCAGAAAATGCACTCGCCTGGGCATGGAAACGGCTTGGTCAGCACTGTGACGACCGTGACGCCGCTCGTGGTGCGCACAGGCTTCAGACGCAAGCGCTCTAGCACGGCAGGATCGAAGGGCGGCAGCTCGCCTGAGGCAGTAAAAGCGCGATAGGCGGCGATCAGCTCATCTTTGGCGAAGAAACAGCGCCCCTCTGGCGTCACTTTCAAGTGTTGACGCAACAGCTGGTGCAGATCAGCGGCGCTGAACGTCGGCGCAGCGATCACGGCGCGCAAAATGGCGAGCAGCGGCTCGCGATGTAAGTCAAGCGCGAGCAGTGGACGGAAGGCGGTCATGCAACTCTCTCTGAGCGTTCATCTTACACCCGTTGCGCAAGACCTTGTAGCAGCGTAGCGCGTCCGTCAAGCGGGTTGTCCGCTGGGTGCGCTGACGGCGCGGTAGCGACGTGCCATCAAAGGTGCGAGCAATTGCAGGCGATCGCGCAGCCAGCTTGCAGCGAGGCTGTTTGCACTCAGAGTAGCAAGCCGACGGGACCACAAGAAACCGACAACGTCGCTCAGCTCGACCGCGCTCTTAAGGAATGCCAACTTGTGCAGGTGCGAGTGCTAGCCGTTAGCGCCCTATAAAGCCCTAAGGCATCCTGTCAACACGAGTTGTCCTGCTGCCGTGTCGGAGCGCTACGGGATGACGATAGTGCTTGTCAGAAGGAGCAATGCCACGCTCATCGCGCTAACGGCGATGAAGAGCATGATCGAAAGAATCATGCGCTCGCCTGCCGTCAGGCCGAAGATGCGTTTCTGCTCCACGCGCTGCGAGGCAGGACTCGGCACATCGTCAAACGAGCCGAACAAGTCCTCCTCGATGAGATCGCTGCGGATGTCGTCCAAGTTGTCGCTTATGCCCTTATTGGTCATGGCTCAAACGTCCTTTCGTAATTCTACGGGCGCGCCCTCACTCTCGCGGCCGCGAGCGCGTCGGAGCGCAACATCATCTGCCGAGAGCCAGTTTCATGGATAGATTGTACACGAACTTCCGCGCCCGCTGAACAACCTGATGCCGCGCCATGATCTTTCTTCTGGGATGTTTCCTCAACAATTCGTCAGCGCTCAAAGCTTGACTCGCCCTCTAAGAGCGCTATACAATGCCTTAAGCCGAATTTCTCTGCTTAGGATGCTTGGAATGAGCAACGCTCAGGTGGCGAGTGTGTTGTGATGTGTAGCACACCTGTTGCCCTGAGCGAAGGAGATCGCGGCCATGATGCCGAACAACCCGCCTGAGCGCCAATCAGCTGCCGATGAGCTGGCGCAAGTGCGCGCCTACCACGAGTCAGTGTTGCATTACGAGGCGCTTGATAAGCAGATTGACGAATTGCTGCAATCAGCAGGTGGGCGCTCTGAAGGCCTCTCTGACGAAGCCTATGTGCGCTACCGCGAGCTGGCGGCCCTGCGCGACCTCGCCTACAACCGAATGCTGCAGCTCGGCAGCCGCTTGCTCGACGAAAGCTGAGCCACTGCGCCGCCTTCGCTCTCAATCGAGATCTCGCTCCATCAGACCGTCCCTTGTGCGCCTGAGCTGCGCGCTGAGACTTTCGCTAGCTCCTGCCCTGAGTCGAGCCATGTTGATCAGCTCTGCCGCCTGAATGCCGCGCTCGGCGAGGCGTGTGCCGACGCCATTTTGCAGGCGATTGCCCAGGCAGGCCTCACGCCTGAGCAAGTGGATTTGATCGACTCGCGCGGACAGACTGTGTGGTATGAGCCGCCGCAAGACAGCAAGCGCGGCGCATATTTGGCGCTCGGCGATCCGTCTACCATTCCTGAGGGGGCAGGCATCACGACTGTTGGCAGCATCCGCGCCCGCGATCTCGCCGCCAGCGGACGCGGCGCGCTTGGGCGGAACCGGCGTTGACGAACACGCCGTGATGCAGCTAATCTGCGAGGGTTGCGAGCTGGCGGCGCTCACTTCGGCGATCGGGCTGAAAATGCCAATTGAGGTGCTGCTGGCAGGCACGGAAGGCTGCCTCACGCTGCACGAGCCGTTCTACAAAGCGAATCGCTTCACGATTACGCCTGTGGAAGGCGAGCCGCGCAGCTACAGCGTGCCTTACGAAGGCAATGGCTACCAATTTCAGGCGCTTGAAGTCATGCGCTGCCTGAACGCAGGCTTGCTGGAGAGTCCGACCATGCCGCTAGATGAGACGCTGCAGATCATGCAGACGATGGACGCCATTCGTGAGCAGTGGGGGCTGAAATATCCGAATGAGTGACTACGAGGCTGTGTTGCGTCCGATTGCAGGCGCGGCACTGCACTTGAACGTGCCAATGGCGCGCTACACTGCGGCGCGGCTCGGCGGCGCTGCCGACGCGCTGGTCATCGCCGATTCGGTCGCGCTTTTAGAGCAGACAGCGCGCGCCGCATGGGCGCAAGGCTGGCGAGAGCGCG
>JAGHYP010000191.1 GCA_017743585.1 Chloroflexota bacterium | reverse complement strand
GTGCAGCATGAGGAATCGGCGTTGTTGTGCCCGCCTGAGGATCGCGTCGCTTTTAGCGCGGCGCTAGTGCGGCTCTTCGAAGATGAAGGGCTACGCGCTCGGCTAGGCGCGGCGGCGCGAGCGCACAGCTCAAATTACGATTGGTCAGCACGCGCGGCGCGCATCCTGAGCGCTGCATGCCCTGCTGGATTAACCTGAAGCTAAAACGCCGCCGCAAGATGCCTGCAGCGCGCTCGCCCCGACGGCAGAGGGCGAGCTTGGCGTTGTGGAGCGGCGTGTTGCTCATAGTCAGCCTCTGTGCGCCGCTCGTGGCGAGCTGTCACTGCAAGGGCGCCGCCAGCAAGCCTTGATATCAGGAGCAGCTTGGGCGCGGGGCGCGAAACTGGCGGCAAGCGCGCCTGAAGGCACGGGCAAGAGAGCCCACCTGCGGCAGCAAGTCAGGCAGCGGCGGCTACGCTTGACCGCCAGCCAACGCGAGATGCGGTGTGGAGACAATCGCAGCCGCCAGAGCGATAATATCAAGCGTCTGATCAGGTCAGCCGAGCGTTGTTTTTTGTGTTTGAAGAGGCGGCGCTACCTCTGAGGAATGTCTCATAGCAATGCGGGTATTAGACGGTTATAATCGCTTCGCAGCAACGCATTCTGCCACATAAGCTTGGGAGTGCCTGCTTTGGGTCTCAGCCCGCTTGATTGGCTGCTTGGTCTGTTCTCGCTGGATATCGGCATCGATCTCGGCACGGCGAACACGCTTGTCTACGTGCGCGGCAAGGGCATTGTGATCAACGAGCCGTCCTATGCCGCCATCGAGAAGAAGACGCGCCGCCCGATCACTTACGGACAAGAGGCGAAGGAGATGGGCGGCAAGGCGCCCTCGCACATCCTCGTGGTGCGTCCGCTGCGCGACGGCGTGATCTCAGAGTTTGAGATCACGGAAGGCATGCTACATTACTTCATCGGCAAGGCGCACGAGCAGAGCTGGGTGCCGATTCCGCGGCCGCGCGTGGTGATTGGCATTCCAAGTGGGGTGACCGAAGTGGAAAAACGCGCCGTCTACGATGCGGCCATCAGCGCGGGCGCGCGCGAGGCGTTTCTGGTTGAAGAGCCAGTCGCGGCTGCCATCGGCGCGGGCTTGCCGATCCAAGAGACGCGCGGCAGCATGATCGTGGACATCGGCGGCGGCACAACGGAAGTTGCCGTCTTCTCGCTCGGCGGGATTGTGATCAGCCGCTCGATCCGCGTGGCAGGCGACGAGATGGACGAAGATATCATCCAGTACATGCGCACCAAGCACAATTTGCTGATCGGCGAGCGGACTGCCGAGAAAGCGAAGATCATGGGGGGGTCTGCCTACGCCTTGCCTGAAGAGCAGACAATGGTGCTGCGCGGACGCGACTTGATAAGCGGCTTGCCGCGTGCTGTGGAAGTCAGCACGGTTGAGCTGCGCGAGGCGCTATCAGGCTCAATAGATATCATCGTGAATACCATCCGCGAGGCGCTCGATGAAACGCCGCCCGAGCTGATCGCCGACCTGATGGAGAGCGGCATTTGCCTAGCAGGCGGCGGCAGCTTGGTGCGCGGCTTGCCAGAGCGCGTGGCAAATGAAGTCAAGGTGCGCGTCTGGGTCGCTGAGGACGCCATGACGTGCGTCGCGCGCGGCGCCGGCAGAATCTTGGAGGATTACGACAATCTGCGCAGCTTGCTGGTCGGCCTAGAGCGCGGCAGCACACAGCACTAAGCCTGAGAGGTCGGTTGCATGCCACGCAGCGCGCCGAATCGTCTAATTTTGTTCGGCGTGGTCAGTTTCATCATGCTGAGCATCTTCTTCGCCAGCCTGATCGGTCTGCTGCGCCCTATCGAGTCGCTGGCGAGCGTGCCGCTCAGCCTACTGCAGCAGGCAGCGAGCGGCATCGCCCGCCAAATTTCAGAGACGCTGGGCGCGCTGGCGGATTTGCAAGACCTACGGCGCCGCAACACAGAGCTGGAGCGCGCTTTGTTCAACTTTCAAGCCGAGCTAGTCGAGCTGCGCGAGCTGCGCGCCGATTACCAGCGCTTGGCGGCGCTGCAGAACTATCGCGGCGCAAATCCTGATAAGCAATTTTTGGCGGCCACTGTGATCGGGCGCGACACAACAGGCTTGCTGCGCAGCATCATCGTGGATCGCGGCACGCGGGATGGCGTGCGCGTTGGCATGCCTGTGGTCACTGAGCTTGGCTTGGTAGGACGCGTTTATCGCGTCGGCGCTACCAGCGCGCAAGTGCAGCTGATCACGGACATCAATAGTTTTGTGAATGCGCGCCTACAGCTCACGCGCGCCGAAGGCACTGTGCAAGGCACTGCTGCCGGCGGCCTGCGAATGCTCTACATTCCACTGAGCGACGACGTCCGCGACGGCGATTCGGTCGTCACGTCAGGCATTGGCGGCAATTTCCCGCGCGGCATTGCTATCGGTCAGGTGACCAGCTCGCGCCTCGACGAGTCCAAATTGTTCAAAGAGGCGCAAGTGCGCAGCTTGATTGACTTCAATCGCCTTGAGATCGTCTTGATCATCACCAACTTTGAGCCTGCCGACCTGACAACTTTTGGCACGCCGAGCGCGCCTTAGAGGACGCCGAGCCTAGGGCGTAGCTCTAGGCGAATGGCATAGGCGCACAAAAACCTGCGCAGCGTGGTATCACCTATCAGCTGTGCCTTGACAGATTATGCCGCACCGTGATACTCTTGCGCTCGACTCAACTGAGAGAGTGAAAGTGCGTGCTACAATTGCGCCACCAAGTGCCTGAGAGATTACGAGAGATCAGGCGATTTCGCTCTCTCGCTCAAAATCCAGGTTGTCAAAAACCCGCCTACTCAATCTTCTCCGCAGTGAAGTCCGCCATTTTGCGTAAGGCGCTTCTTTGCGTAAGGCTTGGCAGGTGTGCGCTGTCAATAGCATTCAGGAAGAATCCAAAACGTGAAGTTGGAGAGAAGTTCAAGATGGCAATCGCCAAGGCAGATACGCCGTTGTTGGTCGCGAGCGAAGCTGAGTTGGATCAAATTCTGAAGTCTGGGCTGCCCGTTTTGCTCTTGCTGTGGCATGGCGAGTCGCTGCGCACTGATGTGAAAAATGAGCTGGATAACATTGCGCGCGCACACAGCGGGGAGCTATTGGTGGTCAAGGCGGATGTGAGCCGCGCGCCCGAGCTGGCGGCGCGTTTTGAGGTTGGCAAGCATCCGTTGTTGCTAGGTATCGCCAATAATGAAGTGATTCTGCGCCGCAACCGCCCATGGGGGACGGACGTCAGCGCTGCTGTGGATTTGCTTAAGCCGCACATGCCCGCGCAACAGCGCCCTGCCGAAGCGCCGCCGACCCGCGTGGATACCAAGCCTATCAAGGTGACCGAGCAGACCTTCCGCAAGGAAGTCATCGAGAGCAGTCTGCCCGTCCTCGTGGATTTTTGGGCAGAATGGTGCGGCCCATGCCGCCAAGTGGCGCCGATCTTGGATAAGCTCGCCGCTGAGTTCGCGGGCAAGGTGCGCATCGCCAAAGTGAATGTGGACGAGAATCCAGGCTTGGCGCGGGCGTTCAACATCATGAGCATCCCGACGCTGATGTTCGTGAAAGGCGGCAAGATCGTCGGGCAGCAGGTAGGCGCTTTGCCTGAGCACGTCCTGCGGGACGCGTTGAACCAACTTGTGGCACTCAAGATCGCCTAGCGCGAATTGCTGCGAGCGCCTCTTCACTACCTTGTCTTGACTGAGACAAGGCAACTTGTTGCGCAATCTCTGCGAGCAAGGAACTCTGATGATCGCAATTGACTATCACACGCATCACGCTCGTTGTGGACACGCACAAGGGCAGATTGAGGATTACATCAAGCAGGCGCTCGCGCTCGGCTTGAGCGAGATCGGCATCTCGGATCATGCGCCGATCTACTGGCAGGACGGCGACGATCCAATGCCCGGTGCCGCCATGCCCAAGGCCGAGCTGCCCGCTTATGTGGACGAAGTGCTGCGACTGAAAGCGCGCTACGCAGGACGCATCGCCGTGCGGCTAGGCTTGGAAGTGGATTACATCGAAGGCGCGGAAGCAGCTTGCGCAGCCATGCTATCGCCTTATCCGTTCGACTATCTGATCGGCTCAGTGCATTACGTCCACGGACGTAACATCTACAGCACACAACTGTGGGATGGTGTGCGCGACCCAATGCCGATCTACGCTGAGTACTACCGCCTGCTGGCGAAGTCCGCGCAATGCGGCATGTTTGATATCATTGCGCATAGCACTGCCGTGATCGCCTTCGCGCCTAAGCCGATTCCGCAAGCCATTGAGCCGCTCCAAGAAGCCGCCTTAGCCGCGCTGCGCGAAGCAGACGTTTGCATGGAGATCAACACGAGCGGCTATCGCAAAGTAGGCGCTGAGCCGTTCCCCTCTGAGCGCATGATCGCGCTCGCGCATAAGCTGGGCATTCCGCTCACATTCAGCTCCGATGCACATCGTCCAGATGAGGTAGCGCACGGGCGCGACCGCGTCGCAGTGCTGCTCAGCAAGCTGGGCGTGACCGAACTGGCGTGTTTTGAGAATCGGCAGCGCATCATGCTCAGCTTGACGCTGCGCATTTCCCGCCTATAGGCATATTTTCGTGCGCTGTAAGGCCGAGCGCCGCTGCGCCTGCCTTGCGCGCTCGTTTTCGTGGTGCTCAATGCCAGAGCGCCAACTATAGCGACCGTTGGAGCAGTCGCCGACAATCTTGTCAAAACGTTCCGCTGTCTCCGTCTCTGCCGCCTGACTGCTTAACCGCGCCAGCTCAGTCCATCGCTTATCAGTGTAGGACGCGCTCATAAGCAAAGCGCCTGCGCAGAGTTAGAGCCTGAGCGCAGCTGGTCGCCTTCAGCAGTTGGCTATCGGCCTTCCTTGCAGATCAGGCGGCTTTGCGCGTCTCGAAGGCGGCGTAGAGGATTAGGAAGACGGCGGCGAGCGCAAAACTGCCCAAGCACAGCGTCAGGCTTTGGCTGAACTGCAAGCCAAAGAGGATTGAGCCGAGCAGGAGCATCATGCCGGGCGCGACAGTTGCCGAGGCGCCGAGGTAGTGCAGCACTTTTGCCGCCCTGCCGCCTTGAATCGGCTTTTTAGCGGCAGATTTGCGCGCTACGTAGTAGCCCATCCACAATGCCAGCGCGCCGCCGACCAAGATCGCGGCTACCCAGTTCGGCATGAGCCGCTCCGCCTAGCGCAGCGAGTAGATGAACGGCGCCAACGGCGTGGACGCGCCAAGGATGAAGATGAAGAAGAACAGCAACAGCACCACCATCATCGGAATCATCCACCACAGGCGCATCTTCCACAAGAAGCCGAACAACTCGCCGATCACGCTCGCGCGCGAGCGCAGATCGCGCCCCCAGTGTATC
>JAGHYP010000190.1 GCA_017743585.1 Chloroflexota bacterium | reverse complement strand
CTTCTACTTGGTGCGCGCGATAGGGGCGCCGCTCTCGGGCTGGATTCGCGCGCGAGAGATCACCTTTCGGCGTCCGTGATCGCTCAGCGGCTTGCCTGCCCGCCGCGCACCCGGCTGGCGAGCGGCAAACCCGCCATGCAGGGCAAGCGCGCCGCGCGCAATCGGCATGTTTCACGGTATACTTTCAACTACCTGAGCCAGAAGCGCTTCGCGCTCGTAACCTTGCGCGCTCTATGCGTGTTACATCAGCTGAGCGCTTCGTCCGAAAGCTATGAAGTAGGAGTCAATTTGCGCCATGAGTGTCGCTACAATCAATCCATCGCTCGCTCGTCCTGAGGTCATCAAGCCTGAAGGCTTGTGGTTGCGAAACCGCAGCTGGGATACGCTCTTCATGACCATGAGCGTCTTCCTCGTGCCGCTGCCATACATCTTGTACCTGATCGGCACGCAGGCGGGCTTGCATCCCGATGTCTCACGGAATGCCGTGAACCTACTGGTGGCGGTTTTGGTCGGCGGGCCGCATATGTACGCCACGTTCATGCGGACGGCGCTCGATAAGCAGTTCGTCAAGCGCTACCCGATGCTGATCCGCTCCTCAATCATCATCCCGATTGTGGTCGTCTCGCTCGCCTTCCTGAACCTGACGCTTTTGCTGACCATTTTCTTCTTCTGGGCGGCGATTCACGTGCTGCATCAGGTGACCTACATCGTGGAGCTTTACAACAAGCGCGCCGAGCGCGTGGCGAAAGATAAGACGTCGCTGCAGTGGTGGGCGCGCCTGATTGACTACGCCCTAGTGCTGACCTGTCTGTTCCCAATCGCCGCGCTGAAGATCAGCCAGGGCAACTTCGCCATTGGCACTAACGACCTGACGCGCGTCATTCCCGGCTTCTTCCAGCAGACTTGGTTCTTCATGGCGGCGTCGGTCGTCTTCGGCGTCTCGCTGATCGCCTTCCTCGCCAAGAGCTACGTTGAGTGGCGGAATGGCGTGCTGCACCTGCCCAAGTTCGTCTTCATCATGATCACTGTGCCGGTCGCCTGCACCATGCCTGCGCTGGAGAATCTGGACACAGCGTTTCAAGGCTTGAACACATGGCATTCTTTCCAATACCTCGCCCTGACCTTCTACATCATCCAGCTGCGGCATCAGAGCGGCAGCCTGGCACTCTCTAATGAGCGGATTGACAAGCTGGCGAGCGGGCGCACGCCATGGCGGCTGTATCTGTTCAGCGCGATGATGATCAGCGGCTCGATTTTGCTCGGCATCGTGGTGTACATCTCGGTCGGCCTGTTCGATCCGTTGCGCGACCTGAACGCGCGCTTCGATACAGCCTACTACACAGCCATCTTGTGCTTCCTGTGGATTCATTACTATCACGATCACTTCTTGTTCACGGACTTCGAAGCGATTGAGCGCGAGGCGATTGCCTAGCTAGGCAACTTTTGCAGCACCAACAAGTGCGAGAGTCCTAGCGTGCGCAACGGCGTGCGCTCGGCAAAGTAGAGCACAGCGCGTATCAGCTTGGCGAGAGCGGGTGCGCGCTGTGCGATGTTATCGTAGCCGCCGAAGATGCGCGTGTGCTTCAAGATGCGCACGGGCAAATCCGCGAACAAGCGCCGTATGCCGCGCCCTGTGTAAGCCCGCACATGCGGCGCCAGCTTGTTCCGCCAAACATCGGGCAGATAGTTGATGAGCAGCGTGTTGCCGAAATGATAGACGCCACGCCAGTAGTGTCCATGCGTCTCAAACGGGTACCAACGGTTTGGGCAAAAGATGATGATCGTCCCGCCCGGCTTGGTCACGCGCACCATCTCGCGCGCTGCGGCGCGATCGTCGCGCACATGCTCCAGCACCTCGTTTGAGAGGACCACGTCGAAGACGTCGCTGGCATACGGCAGATGCTCGGCGGCGGCGACCAGCGCGCGCGGCGTTTGGCGGCGCGCGATTGCGACGCGCGCAGGCTCGATATCGAGCGCCTCAACGTGCGCGCCGAAACGCGCTCCGATCTGCGCAGCGTAGCTGCCCAAGCCGCAACCGTCCACCAGCACTCTCGCGCCGTGCAGATTCGCCGCCGCCGCGATCATCTGCAGACGGCGTTCCTGCCCGCTGCGCCAGACGTAACTCGGTTCGCCGCGCAAGGCGGCAAGCTCGGAAGGCGGCATAGCGCTTTACTGCGTTACTAACGACGATTCGCTTGCCTCGTGCAGGGCCGCTTGAGCGGCGCGCTCAAGCAGGCGGTTCATGAAATAGATGAACAAACCGAGCGGCGCTGCGAACAAGGTCAGCACGAGGATCAGGCGCGCAGGCTTGTTGCGGCGCAAGCCGTCACTGTAGATCCAATAGCCTGCCGCCAGATCGAGCGCTATCATGTGCAGCCAGACCACGAGCGCCATAGCCGGGTCGGAAAACACGGCCGCCAAGCCTTGCGGCGAGCTGAAATCAATCGAAATGCGCCCGATGCCGCTCACCAAGGCGCCGAAGAGGGTCAGCACGTACATCCCGCCCAGAATCAGCACGCCCAGATGGCTTTCCATAGCCTGCTGCGCAAGGCGCTGGCGCGGGAAGAGGATCATCAACGCCCAGAACGGCAGCGGCACAAGCAGGGATAAGGCGTAGAGCAAGTTCAGCATACGGCAAAGTCTCCGTGTGGAAGGTTTCACCTGCCTCATCGCGCCAATTATGCCCACAGCGGCGCGTTTTGGCGATTCCGAGCTTGTTGACGGGCGCAGAGCTTTCGCCTAGACTCAAGCCATGGCTTTTGAGCATCAGCGCATCAGGCGGCAAAACTTTTCTAGCTCTCTCCGAGAACGCGCGCCGCGCGCACGAGGCGCCGAGAGGGCGCGCATTCAGCGCGCGGCAGAGGAAATCCAGCCGGACGCATCGGCGATCTTCGTTTTGGTGCGCAAAGGCGATGAAGAGATGGTCAAACGCGAGCTGGAGCGCTTCGCAGCGCGTCTGAGCGAGATTGAGATTGACACACAGCGCGTGCAGGCTATCCGAACAGCTGTGGATAACCTGCTGAGCGCGCCGAGCGAAGGCGAGCCGCGATGAGAGCAGCACGCCGTTGCTCGCTCGCCGCGCCCAGCACACAGCAGCTAGTGCCGCTGATCTTCTTCGCCTTGCTTTTCGCGATTGCCACGCGCGCGCCGACGGATACCGACACATGGTGGCACTTGCGCACGGGCGAGATCATCCTGCAGACGGGCGCGCTGCCGCTGACTGATACTTTCTCGCACACGCGCTTCGGGCAGGCGTGGGATCACGTCGCCTGGCTGGCGCAGATCGCGATGGCGCTCAGCTACCGCCTGCTGGGCAACGCGGGGCTAGCGCTGCTGACGGCTGCCCTGGCGACCATCGGCATGTGGCTGGTCTGGCAGGCATGCGAGGGCGACGCCTTCACGCGCGCCTTCGCCGCGCTGCTCGGCGCGACGGCAGCTGCGATTTTCTGGTCAGCGCGCCCGCAGATGTTCAGCTTTGTCTTCGCCGCGCTTTTGCTGTATCTCCTGCATCGCTTCAAACGACAGGGAGAGGATCGGCTGTGGTTGATCGTGCCGCTGATCGTGATTTGGGTGAACGCGCATCCGGGGTATTTCATCGCGTTCATCTTGCTAGGCGGCTTCATGGCGGGCGAGGCGTTGGGCAAGCTATTCAACGCGCTGGAGACGCCTGCGCTGACTTGGCGGCGGCTCGGCAAGCTGGGGCTGATCGCGGCGCTCAGCTACGCGGCGCTCGTCTTGAATCCTACGGGCACCTTTGCCTGGACGTACGCTTTCCGCACCTTTGGCATCGGCGCGCTGCAAAATTTCATCCAAGAGTGGGCATCGCCTGACTTTCATCGGCGCGAGACATGGCCATTTCTGGCGCTCTTCTTCGCGACTTTCGCGATGGTCGGCTTCTCGAGGCGGCGGCACGACCTGACCGACCTGTTCTTATTCTGCGGCACGGCGTTCATGGCGTTCTACGCAGGGCGGAATATCTCGCTCTTCGCGCTGGTCGCCACGCCGACCTTGACTCGGCACGCGCACGCCTTCCGCGAGCTGCACGGCTTGCGGCTGCCACGCGCGCGCGCGCCGAAAGGCGCAGCAGTCATCTTGAATTGGCTGCTCTTGGCGCTGATCGTAAGCGGCGCAGGGCTCAAAGTCTGGGCTGAGCTGACGCCGAGCGCGATTCAGCGCGCGCAAGCAGAGCGCCTGCCGCTCGGCGTGGTTGCTTATCTGAACGCGGCGCGCCCTCAGGGCAAGTTGTTCAACACATACAACTGGGGCGGCTATCTGCTGTTCGCCGCGCCTGATTTTCCCGTCTTTGTGGACGGACGCACTGACCTGTATGGCGACGCGCTGCTGACGGAATGGCTGCGCGCTTACACCGGCGTGGCGTGGCGCGAGGTCTTCGAGCGCTGGTCAATCGGCTTAGTTGTGCTGGAGCGCGACGCGCCGCTTGCCGCGCTCCTGCGCGACGCGCCCGATTGGCACGAGACCTATAGCGATCAGCTCGGCGCGGTTTTCGAGCGACGCAGCAGCCCGTAGCGCTACTCGCTGAGCAGCAAAAAGAGCCGTAAGCGCACCTGCGCTTCGGCGCCTTCCTCAACGCTGAGCATGGCGCGCTCGAAGCGTCTGCTGCCCGGCTCGCGCTGCGGCAAGCGCAAGGCGTTCGGCTGTGCGCTGTTGAGCCGCGCCAGAGTCTCGGTCAATGCGAACAGGAAGCGCGTCGCGTTATCGGCGTCGGCGTGCAGCAGGATGCTCGGTCGCGGCAACAGGTAAGGCTGCAAGCGCGACCAGCTCAGCCGTTTTTCAAGCGTTCTGCCTTCCAAAATGCGCGCGAGCGCGCGCTCTGTGACGAAGAAGCCGAATTCTGGCGCGCTGCCGATCAGGAAGGTCAACGTGCCGAACTGCGGATCGGTGTAGCTGAGCTGCGCGACAGGCGTCTCGAGCGCGGGCAGCGTTGTGCGCTTGAAGGCGAAGCCCCCCCGACCGCGCAGTTGCCGCTCCAGCCCCTCGGCAATTCTGAGCGCGACAGCTGTTGTGCGCTGCGGGTCGCCGCTGATGATGAAGCCGCCTTCAAACTGATCGAACGCGCCTTGCTCGCTCGCCGCGCCTGCGAAGACCGCGTAATCGCTCTGTTGCGCCCAGCTGAGCAAATCGCCTTCCAGATCGAGCCTGAACAGGCTGCGAAAGAGCTGCTGCAAGCTGGCATATGCCTCTTGACTGCTGAGCGTGGCGCTCAGCGCGCCGAGCAAGCCCGCCGCCGTCTCTGCAAGCCGCCTCAGATCGCGCGTCTGCAGGTAAACTGCCGCCGTCTCAGGGATGAAACGCGCAAAGTTCAGGTCGAGCGGCGCGCCTTGTGCGCTCGGCAGCATCGCGCGACGCTCGACCTGAACTTTGCGCGTTTCATCCCTGAGACGGCGGCAGTTTACC
>JAGHYP010000189.1 GCA_017743585.1 Chloroflexota bacterium | reverse complement strand
CTGCGCTTACGCGCCCTTGACGGCAATGTCGCCGCTGCGCGATCAGCACGCCGAGAGAGGCAGTTATCCCGCCACGCCCGCCATCACGCCGCCGTGACGCCGAGCGAGACTCCCCACTTGACGAACGGCACCGCGCCAGCGTACGCTTTACTCAATCAGCTTGACATTGCACCCTCGCACAGCAGCCCAGTCTCTATTGCCTTCAGGTCGGCAAGGATTGAGAGGCTCTTGTGGCCGATCTCATGGCTGATCAAATGCCTAACAAGCTAGAGACGCAGATAGCAGCCAGAGTCCCTGAGTTCGTCGGCCTTTCGGACTCAATCTTCGGCGCGCTCGCCGCTGACGAGCAGCGTCTCAGGGCGCTCATCAGCGCTCAGGAAGGCTTGGTCTTTGAGTACCAGATGACGCCGCGCGATCCGAGGCCGGGGCAGCCCGTCCAGGTCGAGATCACGGCGGGACCTGCCGCGCCCGTGTTGGAAGTTTTCCTGCACTACACGCTCGATGGCAGCACGCCGCAGCTGGGCGCGGAGAACACGCGCACCTTGCCGACCATGCGCAGCAAAGTGGAATGGAACGCGCTTTTATCGGGGTATGTGCGGCATTTTCAGGGCGAGCTGCCCGCTCAGCCCGAAGGCACCACTGTCCGTTTTTTGGTGAGCGGCTTGACGCAAGACGGCACGCGGCTCTGGGCGCAAGATGAACGCGGACAGACTATCTTCTCTTACACGGTAGATTGGCATGCCGTGCCGAGCTGGGCGTACGAGTCCGTCTTCTACCACATCTTCTTGGATCGCTTTGCGCCGACGCCCGGGCGCAAATTCGCCATCTCTGAGCGCCTTGATGCGTTTTTCGGCGGCACGCTGCGCGGCATCCTGAGCAAGCTCGATTACTTGTGCGAGCTGGGCGTGAATGCCTTGTGGCTCTCGCCGATCTATCCCAGTCCATCGCATCACGGCTACGATGCGACCAATTTCCGCGCCATTGAGCCGCGGCTCGGAACGCGCAGCGACCTGAGAGCGCTTGTGGATGAGGCGCATCGGCGCGGCATGAAGATCGTCTTAGACTTTGTCCCGAACTATACCTCGCACAAACATCCATTCTTCGAGGCCGCCATCACCAATCCGAACTCGCCTTACCGCGATTACTATTGCTTTACTGAGTATCCAAACGCTTACCAGACCTTTTCTGGCGTGCCGTCGCTGCCGCAGCTGAACAATGAACATCCTGCTGCGCGCCGCCACGTGATCGAGAGCGCCGTCTACTGGCTACAAGAGTTCGGCATTGATGGCTTCCGACTCAGCTGCGTCTGCGGGCCAAGCCACGACTTCTGGACGGACTACTACGCCGCCGTCAAGCGCGCCAATCCGCAGAGCTTGCACTTCGGCGAGGTTGTGGGGACGCCGCGCCTGCTGCGCACTTACGAAGGCGTGCTGGACGGCGTCCTAGATTTCACATGGGCGCAAAATGCGCGCAGATTGTTCGCTTATGAGAGCATGAACGCCGCTGCTTTCGAGCAATTTCAGAACGCGCATGAGGCATATTTTAGCAGGCGCAACCTAGCGCGCTTCAGCTTTCTGGATGATCACAACATGAATCGCTTTTTGTGGATAGCGCGCGGCGACATACGCCGCTTGATGCTGGCAGCGGCCTGCCAGTTCACGCTGAGCGCCATTCCGATCATCTATTACGGCACCGAAGTCGGCTTGAGTCAGCGCCGCGACATTCGGCAGGGCGAGCGCAACATCCCAGAAGAGGCGCGCCTGCCGATGATCTGGGAGAGCGCTCAGCAGCAGCGCGAGCTGTTTGAGTTCTACAAGCGCTTGATTCGCCTGCGCCGCGCCTCTTCTGCGCTGCGCAACGGCACGCGCTCGGCTTGGCTAGTGGACTCGCAAAATGGACGCTACGGTTACTTGCGGCGCGCCTCGGATGAGACGATGCTGGTGGCGCTCAACTTGCTCGGCGTGCCGCAAACGTTCGATCTGCCGAATGTCGGCTGGCGCGATGCTTTCACAGGCGAGCCGCTCGCCCCGAAGCAACGGCTGGCGCCATACGGCTTTGTGATCGGCAAGCAAGGCTGAATGATGATACACTAGAGCCACCCGCTCTCGTAAAAAAATTAAAATTGAGGTTATGCATGGCGATTTATCCGCCGATCCAAGTGAATTACGATGTGCAGGCGCTGCGCGCTGAGCAATTCCCCATAGCTGCTCAGACTGTCTACTTGAATCACGCGGGCATCTCGCCGCTGCCGCGCCGCATTGTCTTGGCGATGCAGGAGGCGAACGAGCGCATGATGCTCAATCCATCAGCTGCTTTCAGCTGGTTCTTAGAGCGCGAGCAAGCGATGCGCGCCAACGCCGCTCGTTTGATCAACGCCGCCAGCGCCGATGAAATTGTCAGCGTGCAAAGCACCTCGCTGGCGCTGAACCTTGTGGCACAAGCGCTGCCATGGCGCAGCGGCGAGAACATCCTGCTGTGCGATGTCGAGTTCCCCAGCAACGCCTATCCTTGGATGCGCTTGGCCGAGCAGCACGGCGTTGAAGTGCGCTTGATCCCCGCTCGCGAGGGCGGCTTGACGGTCGAGGCGCTGGAGCAAGCCGTTGATAGCCAGACGCGCCTTGTCGCGGTCAGCGCTGTGCAATTTTTGAGCGATCATCGCAGCGACCTACAGGCGCTCGGCAATTTTTGCCGCGCGCACAACGCGATCTTCGTGGTAGACGCCATTCAAGCGGCAGGTCACATACCGATTGATGTGCAGGCGATGCACATCGGCGTTTTGGTGGCGGGCGGTCAAAAATCGCTGATGGGGCCGCTTGGGCAAGGCTTTCTGTACGTGCGCTCCGATCTCGCCGAGCGAATGCGCCCGACTCTCGTCGGTCCGAATGCCACACAAGATTGGATTCACTGGCTGAAATACGACCTGACGCCGCTGAAAGGCGCGGCGCGCTTCAACATGGGGACGCCGAACGTGAGCGGCATCGTCGGCCTGAACGAGAGTCTCGCGCTCTTGCTGACGCTCGGCACGCCGAACATCGACGCCTATGTGACCGCCCTGACGCGCCAGACGCGCCAACGCTTGCTGGAGCGCGGCTACGAAGTGCTGACTCCTGAGGCGCACGCAGGCATTTTGACCTTCCGAGCCGCGCCCGACGACGCAAGCACGGACGCACTGGTCAAAGCGCTCGCCGAGCGGCACATCGTGGTGGTCAAGCACTGGGACGCGCAAGATGTGCCGTATGTGCGCGCCTCATTTCACTGCTACAACACTTGGGAAGACTCAGAACGTCTGCTCACTGCCCTTGAGGAGATACGTTTATGATAGGACGTACGCCGCAACCGAGTTCAGGCGCTCTACAGCAGCAAGCGCCTTGGATGCCGCCGCCGATTCGCAACATCGAGGATACGGGACTGAATCAGATCGTCATTTCCGATCTCGCCCTGAAAGTGATCTACTTCGGCGGCGTGTTGACAGGCACGCGCATCTCGGAGATCGTCAAGCTGCCGTGGGTCGGCGTGCTAGATAGCGCGCTGGAATTCCTCAAGCGCGAGCGCTTGGTGGAGGTCAAAGGGACGGTCGGCGGCGTTGGCGAGGCGGGCACGCAATTTCAGATCACGGGCGCGGGCTTGGTCAAGGTGAAAGAGCTGCTGGAGCGCAGCCAATATGCAGGCCCAGCGCCTGTGCCGCTTGAGCGTTACATCAGCGCGATGAAGGCGCAGAATCGCGAGCGGATCACTGTCACGCCTGAGGTGATGAAGCGCGCGCTCTCGCATCTGGTCATCTCTGAGAAGATGTACAGCAAGATCGGCGCCGCCGTCAATAGTGGCAAGTCTATGTTTCTGTACGGCGCGCCGGGCAACGGCAAGACGAGCATCTCAGAGGCAGTCGGGCGCGTGGTGCTTGGCAGCGATATCTGGATTCCATACGCCGTTGACGTGGACGGCCAGATCATCCGCGTCTTCGATAACATCAATCACGAGGTGGTTGAATCAGCAGAGGCGGAGGTGCCTACGCGCGTCGGCGTCAAGCGCGATCCGCGCTGGGTTCGCATCCGCCGCCCTGTGATCATCGTCGGCGGCGAGCTGACGCTGGCAGGGCTGGACTTGATCTACGACCCGATCAACAAGTTCTACGAAGCGCCGTACCAGATGAAGTCTAACGGCGGCATGTTCCTGATCGATGACTTCGGCCGCCAGCAAGTGCGCCCGCGCGACCTGCTCAATCGCTGGATCGTGCCGCTCGAGAAAGGCATTGACTACCTGACGCTCGCCACTGGGCGCAAGATCGAGATACCGTTCAACGTGCTGATCGTCTTCAGCACCAACATCAATCCCGCCGATCTGGTTGATGAGGCCTTCTTGCGGCGCATTCGCCATAAGATCGAGGTTGGCGATCCATCGCCGCAAGAGTTTGTGGAAATTTTCAAGCGCGCCTGCCAAGCCAAGCGCGTGCCATACGATGAAAACGGCCTGCGCTACTTGATCCAAGAGTGGTACCTGAAGAAAGAGCGTCCGTTCAGGTCTGTGCATCCGCGCGATATCCTCGATCAGCTGATCGATATCGCACGCTACCTGAACCGCCCGCCCGCGCTGCAGCCTGACTTGATCGACATGGCGTGCGAATCATACTTTGTGCAGCTCTGAGAGCGCGCAGATGCCATTGCGCCTGAGCCTTGCGCTGCTGATCGGCTTGCTATGGCTGCTCAGCGGCGCAGCGTCTGCGCAAGCGCCTGACGAGCCAACACGCACGCCCGATCCGCGCGCCACAATCTGGACGCCGCCGCCTGCGCCGTTCTTCATCAGCGTGCAGCGCGTGGTGCGCTTGCAGGCGCTGCGCATCGGCGATATCGGCATCGGCAGCATCGCCGCCGATCGCGACGGCAACCTGTATCTCGGCGACTCGCTGCAGAGCGTGCTAGTCCTCGCCCCTGATCTGAGCGAAGTGCGTCGGCTGCGCATTGTGCAGCCGTTTGCGCTCGCCTTCGCCGCAAACGGCGACCTGATCGTCGGGCAGCGCGTGCAGGCTGCGCTCAGCCGCTACACGGCGCAAGGCGAATTCATCAGCCGTCTCTGGGAGCAATCAGAGGCGCTTCTGGACGCCTTCACCATTGCGCCTGACGGCGATTTCTACATCGTCTGGACGCGCACCAATCCGCCCGCCATCACGTACCTGACGCGCTTGCGCGCAGATGGTCAGCTCGTCTTCACGCGCGCGCTCGGCAGGCCGCGCTATGCAACGGACGCCGTGCATGGGATCGTTGCCGCGCCTGATGGCGCGCTAGGCGTGCTGCTCACGGGCTACGATTTCACAAGCGGCGTTGACGTCGTCTACGTGCCGCTGAGCGCCGAAGGCGACTTCCTGCTGCGCCGCCCGCCGTTGCCTGTGATGCGCGCCATGCAAGCGCCGGCTGCGTCGCTGCGCCTGCCCAGTAGCGAGCTGGTGGTGCATAGC
>JAGHYP010000188.1 GCA_017743585.1 Chloroflexota bacterium | reverse complement strand
TGATCATGGCAACAAACGAGCCGACCAGCATCATCAGGAACGCCGCCTGGATAAAACACAGCCGAAAGAATTTGGATGATATCCATACCACTTCAGATCGCCGCGAGTAGCGTCAATGATGCTCAACAAAGCACCGATCAGCAGGACAGCAAACAAGGCAGCAGGGAACGCCGCTTGCCCGTAGGTGAACGCCAACGGCAGCACAGGCAGGAACACGCCGCCCTTACCCTTGACGTCCACAATGCGAGTCGGAAGATAGGTCACGAACAGCGCCGCGACGTAGGATAAGGGCAGCGAGACCATACCCGCCAACCAGACAGCGCCCCAGACCGGACCTAGCGACCAGAGCGGATCAGGCGGCGAAGCAGCATGGAGCCGAGGCTAACCACCAAGCCCGCCACGATGAAAAGCGTCCAGTCATCAGCAAAGCCAGTGACGGCAGTGAGAATGTCATTCAGAGTCATCGAGAAGCACTCCCCTAAGCAAGAGAACCTAGCGATCACCACTACAGCAGCACACAACATCACGCCGAACATTAAAGATGGCACTTGTCAGGAAACTCTAATCCAATCTAGACAAAACATCCAAAGGCCACAGGGCAGCCAGCTCAATAGGCGGGGGCGAGCCACGCGCCCGCCCCCGCGCAAGGGCTACCGCCCTTGACCCGACCTCCAAGGGGCGAAGGCGCGGGATTTTTCCCGCGCCTCACAGGGCAGCCTGTCAGCCCCACTCCCCGCCCGCTCCAGAGGGGCGGGAGCGCCGTCAAGGGCTGCGCACTGCGCTTACGCGCCCTTGACGGCAATGTCGCCGCTGCGCGATCAGCACGCCGAGCGAGACGACCGCGCCCGTCACGCCCGCCGTCGCGCCGCCATCACGCCGAGCGAGACGCCCCGCTTGACAAACGCGCCGCGCCAGCGTACGCTTTACTCAATGCGCGTTGAGCGTCCCGAAAAGTAGCGCGAAGCGCGAGATAGAGTTGAGATAGAGTCAAGATAGAGTTAAGATAGAGTCATGAGCAAGCGTTCGTTTGCGCAAATGCCGAGCGCGCGCAACTATCCCGATGTGTTGGGCTGGTATAGCGCTGAGCGCCAAACTGTCGGGGGGCTTCAGGTCGCGCTTGCCGTGCGCCCGACGCCTGTGGCAGCAGGCAAGGCAGTGGATGTGGTCGTCTTGTTGCAGAATATGCTCGGTTGCGAGACGGACGCTGTGCTGCGCCTTGTGCTGCCCGAAAGAGATTTGGCGGGCAAAGTAGGGCGCTTCTCCACGCCGCTCCAGAAATTGGTGCGCATCGGGATGCGCAGCGGCGAGGTGGGCTATGCTGAGCTGCCCATGCTGATCGGCCATCAAGCGCAACCGGGCGAGTACAGCGTGCAGGTCGAAGTCGTCTGCGAGCCGAAAAAGCACGGCGCAGCGCGCGTGCGCCGCCCCGAGCGGCCTATCCCGTTCGATATCCATGACGTAGTGCCTGAGCGGCGCCCGATTTTTGAGGCGATTCACGGCTTGCCGTTCGCGGCGCGCGCGGGACTCAAGACGCTCTCAGGGCAGCTGATCGGCGCGCCCTTCACTGTCCAGCCGCCGACGATTGCCGCGCTGCCCGACGAGATGCGCCCGAACTACGTCTCGCTGTGGACTGAGGCGGATTATCGCGATCCGCAATTCTTGAGCGCACAGGCGGGCGATCTGGTCGAGAGGATGTTGCCTCTGCTCAGGCGCGATCGGGTCTTCTTTCCGCTTTTGAAGGCGATACAGGCGCGCTTCGACGCGGCAGGCTATCGCCTGTGGGCAGGCGAGGCGGTCATGATCGCGAAGATGCTCACGCACACGCTGGAGATGGGCGCGCCAATTCAGATGGCGGGGCAGGCGCAGCCTATCTACCCGCACTGGTACGGGACGTTAAGCCAAACGCTTCTGCGCGAGCCTGACTTAGCTATGCCGAGCGCGGTTGAGATGCTCGTCTCGCGCATTTTGCTGCCCGATCTGCTCTTCGATGCGGGCATGATCGCTTTTGCCACGCTCAGCACGCTCGTGGGCGAGAGCTTTGGCGATGAGGAGGAACTGACAGCGCATCTTGACAAACTGGTCAGCGCTTTGATCGCCCAAGAGGCACCGCTCGATCTGAGCCTTGCTTGGCTGCCGCTGGCTTTAGGCGGCTTGGTCGTCAATTCGTCGGTCATTATGGCGCGCGAGAACATGATCGAGACCATCCATTTGTTCTTACATGCGCGCGGAAAGCGCCTCGCTGAAGCAAGCGAAGCACAAGCCCTCTTATTCCAGATCGCCGATGACTTAATCGAGCGCGCCTTGACGGGCGAGGGATGATTATCGCGCTTTGCTGATATCGCGCTCGGTGGATATCGCGTTTGACGAGGGCCAGTTGAGTGGCGAATCAATTGCGGCTATAATCGCAGCTCGAAGCAACGCTATCGAGGACAATTTGGATTGCCGCAGCACGGTAGCAGCATTTTCGGCATTTTCAAGTGTTTGAGGAGCGCGCACAATGTCTGAGGGAACAGTGGGCGACGTCAATTTTGCCATGATCAAGGTGGTCGGCGTTGGCGGCGGCGGCTGCAACGCCGTCAATCGCATGATCGAGGAAGGCTTAGGCGGCGTGGAGTTCATCGCCGTGAACACGGATAGCCAAGCGCTGATGCTCTCGAACGCGCGCACGCGCGTGCGGATCGGCGAGAAGCTGACGCGCGGCTTGGGCGCAGGCGGCAACCCTGAGATCGGGCGCAAAGCAGCCGAAGAGAGCGCCGATGAGCTATATGAAGTGCTACGCGGCGCCGATATGGTCTTCATCACATGCGGCATGGGCGGCGGCACAGGCACGGGCGCGGCGCCGGTCATCGCACAGATCGCGAAAGAGCTGGGCGCGCTGACAATCGGCGTGGTCACCAAGCCGTTCAGCTTCGAGGGCGCGCGGCGCATCAGCACGGCTGAGGTGGGCATTGAAGAACTCAAAAGTCGCGTGGACACCTTAATTGTGATTCCAAACGATCGCTTGCTGCAGATCATGGATAAGAAGACGCCGCTCAATGCCGCTTTCCGCATTGCGGATGACGTGCTGCGGCAAGGCATTCAGGGCATCTCAGAGGTGATCACAGTGCCGGGCTTGATTAACCTCGATTTCGCCGATGTGCGCGCCATCATGAGCGAAGGCGGCGCCGCGCTGATGGCAGTTGGCGTTGCCAGCGGCGACGATCGCGCGCGCAGAGCGGCGGAGATGGCGATCAGCAGCAACCTTCTGGATGTGACGATTGACGGCGCGCGCGGCATTTTGTTCAACATCACAGGCGGGCCTGATATGAGCCTGTTCGAAGTGAACGAAGCGGCTGCCATCATCAAAGAGACGGCACATCCTGATGTGCAGCTGATCTTCGGCGCCGTGATTGACGAGAACATGCGCGATCAAATTCGCATCACTGTGATCGCCACAGGCTTTGAGCGCCCGTCGTCGCTCAGCGCGCGTTCAGCCGCTAGGCCTGCGGCTACAGATTGGCGCGCGCAAGCTGCTGCAGCGCGCCAAGCGGCGCAGCCATTGCAGCAAACCCTGCGCCAGCAAGCGCCTGTGCCGCCTGCCGAGCCGCGCGAGAGCCGAGAAACTCGTCACACACAGCCGGCTGCACAACCTGCGGCGCCACAGCCGCCTGCCTCATCTCAACAGCCGACTCAGCCGTCAGCCAGCAACCCGAACACTTACTCAAGCGACGATCTGGACATCCCAACATTCTTGCGCCGTCGCTAGAGGCTCGCTGAGGCGGAGTTCAGAGTTCAAGGACGGCTGGGGCAGCCGAGCGCTTCCGGACTGCCCCTCAAGGCGCTGTTTGAGGAGATGTACAGCGCTCTGGGCTACGAGTTGGCGTCTACGATCAGCTCGTGCAAGGCGCGCACAGCCTCAGTCGCCTCTTCGGAGCGCACCACCAGCGAGATGCTGTACTCGCTTGAGCCCTGCGCGATCACCAAGATGTTGATAGTGCGCGAGGCGAGGGCGCCCGTCACGCGTGCTGCCACGCCCGGCGTCCCGCGCATCCCAGCGCCGACCGCCGTGACGACTACGATATCCTCGCGCGCCCAGACGCGATCCACGTCGCGCCGCTCCAACTCAACGCGCAATTCTTTGCGAACGGCGTCCAACACTTGCGTTGCGCGGTCGGTCGGCACGACAAAGCAGAAGCTCTGCTCGGAAGAAGATTGCGAGATGAGCAGAATGCTCACGCCGAGCCACGCCACCGCCATGAACGTGCGCCCTGCCACGCCCGGCACGCCGATCATCCCGCGCCCTTCAACCGAGATCAGGCTGACGTCGCGGATGAGGGTGACTGCCTTCACGGCGCCGGGCGTGATCTGCGCCTGCGGCTGAATCAGCGTGCCGGGATCGCTTGGATTGAACGTATTGCGCACGCGGATCGGCGCTTCGCGGTCAATCATCGGCTGCACCGTCTTGGGATGCAGCACCTTTGCGCCGAAGTAAGCCAGCTCGCCGACCTCGCTGTAGCTCAAGGTGCGGATCACGCGCGCTGTCGGCACGATGCGCGGGTCGGCCGTCATGATGCCGTCCACATCGGTGTAAATCCACAGCTGGTCGGTCTCTGCAGCGGCGCCGAGAATGGCGGCGCTGAAGTCGCTGCCGCCGCGGCCAAGCGTGGTGATGATCCCGTCGCGCGTCGCGCCGATGTAACCTGTCACGATCGGCAGCGAGCCGTTCTCGAGATATGGCATGAGGAATTGCTTGACGCGCTGGCGCGTCTCGGCCATCAGCGGCGCAGCATCTTGGAAATTGTCGTCTGTGACGATCAAGGTGTTGGCATCAATGGCGAGGGCGGCGTTGCCTAGATCGCGCAGGTGCGCCGCCAGCAACCGCGCGCTGAAGCGCTCGCCAAAGCTCATGATCAAGTCCATGCCGCGCGGCGTGACCTCGCGCAGCACGGAGATGCTGTGACACAGCGCGCTCAGCGTATCGAGCAAGCCCTCCAGCTCATCGAACAAGCTCTGCTTGATCGCCTCGTCGTTCACGAGCTGCTCGGCCGTCTCGCGATGCCGCTGGCGGAGCGCCGCTATGATCCTTCGGTACGTTGACTCGTCGCCCTGCGCCGCGCTGCGCGCCGCTTCTTTCAAGCTATCGGTCACGCCGCTCATCGCGGAGACGACAGTCAAGATGCGATGACCTTGGCGCTGATGATCCAAGATGATGCGCGCCACCTGTGCAATCGCGTCGTGATTCCCCATCGAGGTGCCGCCAAATTTCATGGTGATGAGGCTCATGATGCGTCTCGCTGCCTGCAGTGCAGTTTGGAATTCTGCGCAATATGGCTCGATTATAGCGCGGGTGAGGGCGAACGAAATTCGAGAGCGCGATCCTGAGCCGCGCGCGAGCATCAGGTCGGCTCAAAAGTAATAGATTTACGCCGGCGCGCTGCGATCTCGCCGCGAGCGCTTCACACGAGCGGCGCTTGGTCGGCAGGGCGCGGCTTCTCGCG